>JAQUQV010000076.1 GCA_028715905.1 Kiritimatiellia bacterium | reverse complement strand
GCCGCCGCGGCCCCGCTTCGGCCGGGTTTGTTTTTGGCAATCTTGATTTCATTGAGCAGGGTTGTCAGGTAGCGGACGTCGTCCACGCCTTCGCGGTAGCCCTCCCAGGCAAGGGTGTCTATCACCCCGTCAACGGTGGGGTAGGTGAAATTCTCGTTGCGATAGTGGCCGTCAAAATCATTCCATATGTTCCCGTAGGAAGTGTGATAAGCGAAAGTAGCGGCGCCGTCGTAATCGTTCTGCCACAACAAAATGCCGTAATTGCGCCGGTAAACGGCCGGATTTTCCACGCCGGCCTGTGGATTTGCGTAGCACCATATTTTATGGCCCGCGGAGCGCCATTTGGCCGCCTCGTCGGCGGAAGGCTGGCCGGCGCAGATCAGGAGGTCCTGAATATCCCCCATTTTCTCAAAATTCTCCCGCAAGTATCCGGCCACAAACACCTTGCCGCCCGCTTCGTGGATGGCCTGCCAGTCCCGCCTCTGCGCGGCCAGCGCTTCGCCTTGGGCCTCGTCCTTGCCGTAGAAATACACATCGTTCAGGCCGTATCCTTTTAACGCTTTCAAGGCGTCGGCCACCCGCTCTTTCAGCTTAAGAATGCCTTCCGGGGAACCGTCGGAAGTTATATCAAGAGCGTAGCACCAATATAAAACATCGGAATCCATGCCGGCTTTTTTGCGCGCCGCAAGGTGTTGCTCCAAAAGCGCTTTGTCGGAAAACGGCTGGTAGCAGGTGGGGTTCAAGACGCCGTGTTCGGCCATGTTCTTCAGCTCCGCCGCAAGCTGCGCCCCGCTCTTGTATTCCGAGGAAACCGTCCCCCGGGGATATTTTTGGGAGAGTTGGGCGCGGTAATATACGCTGGAAACATAATAGGGCGGGCTGAGCTTAAACGGCAGAACCTTCAGCTCCAGGCTGAACGAGCCGATATTGCCCGCGGAAGAGACCAGGTCAATTTTGCCGGTGTAGGTTCCGGGCGCGGCGTCCTCCGGCGTCTTGATCGTTACCCAGAATTGACGGTTTGAATTTTTCGCCGCATCCACCGGCAGGAGGCGCGGGCTGTCCCGGACCGGGAAATTTTCCGGCAGGAGCAGTTTGTAATGGCCGAGCTCGTAATCGCCCTCTATTTCCCCTGATTCTTTCTCATCGGGATTGCTGATCCAGACGTATTTTTCCCGGCCGGGGAAAGAGAGCTTGAGGAAGTTCTTTTCCTGTTCCCGGTCAACTTTTACCAGGGAGTCGTCGTTGAGCAGCAACTCCGGCACCAGGACCCTCTTGTCGCTCTGCTGGGAAGTGTTTTTTCCGGCCGTGCCGGCCTGATACCAGCATTTCACCAGTTTTACGTCAATATTTTCGGAAGGAATGATTTTACCGGCATTTTCCAGTTTGGAAGCGATGGGTTTCAGGCCGGCGATATCGGACAGGGCGCACACCACAAAGCTGGCCGGCTGGAACTCGCCGGGCGCCGCCGTGATTTTTATTTCGGTGGAAATCTCGCCGACTGCGCAAAGGTTTATGGATTCATCCGGCAGGATTGGCAAATCGCTTATCGGGGCAACCACGAAGGGAAGATACGCGTTCCCGTTCTGCAGAAAGCGCTCCATGAGTTTCAAATTCCCGCCGGCGCGTTTTAACCCTTTGATCTCCGCGCGCATGGCTTCCTCAACGTCCCGGCGGGCGGATCCGTTTTTTTCCACGCTCTCCACCCGCCTTGCTAGCGCGTTTAAGTTTGCCATAAGTTCCTGCTGTATTTTTCGGACTTGCGGCAAGGCTGATTCCGCCTCCTGCGCCATTTCGCCCCGAACCTGTTCCAAGTCCAGCTTCCAGGCCGCGGCTTTTTCGCGGTATCTTTCGCGGACGGGCTCCCACCTTGCGCTGATGATTTTTTGCATGTCCTCATCGGACGACGCCGCGCCGCTCAGAACAATATCCCTGATATACAGCGCTATTCTTGCCCCGCCGGCCCCGCGGCCGCCGGACATATATACGGCAAACCTGTTCAAGCGGGGGGAAAGATTTTCCGGTTCAACGGCGGTAAAATATTTGCGCGCGACCAGATGAGCGGCGGTCCGGGCATGCTGGAAAACATCGTCTGTTTCCACGGTTTTCCATCCCCCGGCTGCAACGGGAAAATCGGAGAAACCTTTGTACACATAACCTCCGAAAGCCGGACGAAAATACATTTCCCCCCCGAAATTATAAGTCCCCGACATGCTGCTTTCCTCGCCGATCCGGTAAATCCATTTTAAAGTCACGGGGTTTTCAAGGGGGATGTCGTAGGGAATTCCGAGGTAAATGCTCGCGCCCGTTTCCAAGGTAACGTCCAGCTTGTAGATTTTTTCGCCGGGCCGCTCGGCGTCCTCCACAAAACCGTTGTGATTAATGGTGTAATCTTTTTTACTTTGGTGCCAGACGTCAAACTTTATGTTTTTCATGGCGCTTAATTTATATGACTTCATGCCGCCGGCTGTAAACTCCGGAGTTTCGGCCGGCTTGGGATGTATGGCCTCGCACTCTGGAATATTTTGTTTTGTTGGGTAATCCATGCGGCAGGAACAACCGGCCGCGGCCAGAAAAGCCGTTATCAAAACCAGCAGGATGCCCGACGGAATGCGTTTGGCATGTTTTCTTGCAGGATACATCATGTGCCTCCCATTGTTTTTTTGCTCGCAGGCGGCAATGCCGCCGTGCCGTATTTCCTGCGCGCCCATGCGTGCCTTTTATTGCATGTTGTTTGCTTCAAATGACAAAGCTATTTATCGGAAACCAGCCCGGCCAGGCGCATTTCCCACAGAAACGCATTGAATTCATCCAGGGCGCGGAGCAATGTTTCCTGATTGCGAATGGAAAGCGCTCCGCCGGGCGGGTTCCAGGCGTGGTATGCGTCATGCCACTTCCGGATTTCGGCCGTGCGTCTGTCGCCGAGCAGTTTGCACAGGCCGGGGTCGGCCAGCGCCCGGCGCGTTTCCTGCAGTTTGTCGCGGAAAAGCGGCGCATCGTTTATGATTGTTTTTGGCGTAAAATCCGCGGTCTGCAGTATTTGGCGCAGCGCTTCCGCCTCATTGTGCAATTCGGCAAACGCCGCGGCGTTGGCTTTACCCTTGAATTCCCGGAATGCCATCCGGATAGTTACGGCGGTTGGACGGCAGGCGATGCGGGTATCCACGGCGTAGCCGTCCGGCGCGAAGCGGATATCCCGAAGCGCCTCGGGCAGTACCATCATTGCGCAGGGGCCTTCCCCCCTGCCCGCGGCGGCATCAAAAACATCGTCATAATAGAGCGCCCACCAGCCCTGATCCGGAGAGAGTGTTTTGGTTTCACCTTCCTTGACAAGCGCTCCGGGGGTCAGGATGCGCCGGGCGCCGGGCTGGTTTTTGTTCAAAACAGCGGGATAGTTTCTCAGCAAAACGGCGATGGATGCGATCGGCAGTCTTGGTTCCAGCGCGATTTCACAGAAAAGCCATGCGTTCCCGGGCCGGCCTAGAAAGCGCACGCGGACGTCGGCCGCTTCGTGGCGCCAGACCATATCAAGTATGCCGCGTCCGCGGGTTTCCGCCGGCGTTATGCTGCTGACCGGCGATTCGCCCAGGTTGATGCCGTTCAATTCCAGGCCAAGGAACCCGCTGTGATACCAGTTGCAGCGTGTGGGCGCGGGCATGCCGATATATTCATGGCCGGCGATGAATTGCGGCGGGACGCCTTCGCGGTATTTTGCGCGGTGTTGGATCTGGTAACAGCCGGCCGGGCACAAAAGAAACAGCTCGCTAAAATTATGCCGGCGGTTGGTGCGGCGGGTGCGGTAACAGCCCGGCCGGCACAGATGAAACGTCGCGGTCTGGTCCTTTATGATGATTTTTCCGGACTGGCCCTTTGGAGCCGTAACCAAGCGGGTTTGCGGCGGCTCAAGGGATAATACGTCATCGTCGGCGCGCGCCCAGAGCCCTTCGCCGCAGCCGAGCCGGCGCAGGCCGGCGCAGGGATCGTTTTCGGCGCAGGCGCCGTGGACGAAAAACGCAGCCGCCAACAGCGGCGGCGCCCAGCCGGCGCGGACGTATTTAACAATTAAAAAACATGAAATTCGCGCGGCCAATCTTCCGGCCCTCCTTATTTTTTGAAAAGCTCTTCAAAGCGGGCGTCCCAGTCGGATTCGTTGTATTGCTCGGAAATATTTTTATATTGCGCGGTAATGGCGTCATATTCGCGGATGCATGCGGGCAGGTCGGCTTCGGCTGCGATGCGCTCCAGCCGGTCAATCCGCCGCGCATTTTCTTGCAGTTCTTTTTTCAGGTTTTGCGCCGCATCCGGGTTCGCGGCGAGCGCCCCGGCGGTTTTTTCGTGTTCCGCGCGGCAGGCCTTGACGAGAAACTCCCTGAACACCAGGCGGCCGAAACGCTCGGGTTGGTGATGTTTTCCGTATATGGCGCCGAAATACGAGCGCTCAAAAACGCTGGTCTGGCGGCAGCGGGCGATGGCAAACCCCCAGACTGCCGGCGAGAGCGGCTTGTCTTCCGGCAGCGGCCGGTCAAAAGCGGAAAAGGGCAGGCGCATTTCAAGACACCATTCTTTTCCCTCGGTTACGCTGATTTCCAGGTCAAACTCCGGATTCCAGCTTTTATCCTGGACGTGTCCGTCACAAAAATCCCCCTTTGAGTTGACAACAAGCTGATAGTAATAATGAGAGCGTGTAAATGCCGGGTCCATGAAGATTTCCACGCAGTTGTCATTCCACACGGCGGCGTCGCGGCCGTTGCGCTTTTCGGCAACCATGGCGGCGGTGCGCGGTTCGGCGCATTTGATTCCGAGGTAAAAATAGCGGTCGTCGTAGAGCGCCATGAAAGAAGTCTGATTGTCCGCCTTTTTTTCGGCGGTTTCCATGAACCCGCTCCATACCGGCGCGTTCTGCCAGGCGGGATCGTCCAGCCGGCCGTCAATCACCGGCGTTGTTTTGGCCCGCACAGCTTCGTGGAGATAATGCGGCGCGGAGTTTTCCGCGCGCGCCGTTGCGCACAGAACACAGCATGTCAGGATGGCCGTTATTCCGGCCGGGATGATTGTTAAACGCATTTTTATTGCCTTTCGTTGTTGAGTGGACGGTCAGTCCTGATTTATCGCCTTGATTTCAAACTCGCCTTCCGCTTTCAAGCCGGTGGCCGCATCGCGCGCGCGTATTTTCCATTTTCCCGGCTTCTCATTCAGCGCCAGGGGAACAACGCCTTTGGCGCGGCCGTTTTCGGCGGCGAGGTTGCCGGAGTAATATGAAACAATTTTGCCGTCCGGCGCGGTCAGGTCAACATGAAACACATGATGTCCGGGGCGGTCGGTTCCTTCAAGAATCAGTTCGTATGTCAATGCTTCGCCCGGCCGGCCGGCGGCGGCCGGATTGGCGCCCGCGCGCCCCGCCAGTTTGTTGAATATTCCGCTCAGAAAAGCGCCGTATTTTGACCCGAATTTGTCTTGACCCGCGGCCTGATTTTCGTTGCCGACGCGGATACGCAGGCGTTTGGCTTTATATGGCAGCAAGGCAAACACCATGCTCCGGCCCGGCGTTATGAGAGTTTGTATCCGGTTGGAATGCCCAAGGTATGTTCCGGAGCGCGTGTCGTATATATGCATTTTTTCGCGCAATTTCATAATTGCCGGGCGGGCAACCAGCGGTTTGGCCGTTCCCTTCGTATAGGCTGCTTCCGGTTCCGGCAACTCCTGCAGGACTCCGAGATAAATGTTCGCGCCTTTCGTAAAGCGGTAAAACCGCGCGCCCGCGACTTGCGGCTCAAGCGTAACCTCGGGATCGTCCAGCCCGGCCTGTTTCATCAAAACGTTAAAGAAATCCAGGATGAGACGGGCGTTGTCGCCCGCTTCAACGACTCCGGATTCCAAGTCGCCCTGGACGCCGGCATAGTCTGCCAGGGAAAAGTTAAGCAGAATGGCCTTACCCTTGCCGTACCGGTTGAAAACCAGGGCCGGCCGGCCGTCCGCCAGCCTTGCGCGCGCCGCGCCTGTTCCCAGTTCAAGCGAAAGGTCGCAGGCCGCGTTCTGCAGCACGGCGGAATATCCCTCCATGTCAATTTTAACGGCGCAGTTGGTTGGCGCCGGCCCGGAGGTTGATTGTTTCACGCCGAACACTTTGTCAAGTATTCCGCCGTTTTCGTATGGCCGGCCATGTTCATTGCGCACGCCCGGGCGCAGGTCTGCGATGACAATTCCGCCTTCCTGCACGAACGCCTCAATTTCCGCCGCCTCCTGTCGCGATAATGCCTGCGCATACGGCATCCAGAGGAGGCGGTATTTGTCTTTTTTCAGGGCGTTGCCGGCCACCTGCGCGTAAGCCAGTACCCGGAATTGGCGCAGGGCGTCCTCAAAGAGGGGCGCGGCGGCGTTCAAGACCTTTTCCATCTGCGGCAATCCGTCGGTGAGGGTCGCGGCGTGGATGCTGGGAGAGGAATACAATACGGCGATGCCGTCGTCGGCCCGCCGGGACGTTGTTATCAGTTTCCCGATGCCGCCTCTGATAGCGGCTATTTCCTCAATGAGAGTTTTGCCGAAGTCAAACAAAGACATGTCCGGCGCCATCATGGGTTGATTGCATCCGGCCGCGTTGGGGGAATAAATTCCCAACATGTTTGCGCCGCGGAAGAGCCTCCGCCATGTCCGGTAGCGCATGGATTCCGGATTGCGCGTGGTGTTGTATCCGCCGTACCAGCCCAACCCCAGCTCCGTCCCCGGCCGGGCAAAGTCCGTCACCAGCTGCGGCACTATTGCGCCGTCATAAGTCTGGTTGAAGTCCATGACCTGCATGATTTTATAATGATCGGCGGCGCGGTAGCTGTCAATTTTGGTGTCGCTGCCTTCGTAGCCCACCTTGGCCGCCGGCAGGGATTTGCGCACAACTTCCTTGCCGAAGGCGTATATGCCCGCATAAACGTTTTCCATGTGCCGGCGGAAATCAACCCAGAGCGGCTGGAGGCGCGGGTTTGCCTTTGCCTCGTCCAATGTGATTGGCCGGACATCCTCAAAGGTTTTGTATTGCGCGCCGTATTCCTTGTTCATGGCTTCCACCGTGCCGTATTCTTCCGCCAGGAATTTGTGAAAGGCGGCGACGCAGTGCGGGCAGAAACAAAGCTCATAGCGTCCGGCCACAAAAAAGCACTCGTCGCCCATGCTGACTTCCGAAGAAGAATACGCCCGGACCTCCGCGCATCGTTTTGAGAGCGTTTTGGCCAGATCAGCGCGGTGTTTCGGATCCAGCAGGCAGGGGCTGCGCACGTGGTTGTCGGCCGTGCGGCGGCTGGTGCCACCATACCAATCCGTTTTTGTATCGGAAATCCTCACCGCGTAGGGTTCGTAGCGCATGTTGGCAAGGAGTGATATTTCGCTAAACCCCCTCATCAGGCGCGTGTCAAACCCCATTTCGGCCAGTTTTTGAAACATATGGTATTCCAGGTAGGGATAAGTTCCTTGGCCGGTTTCGTACCACCGGCCGAATCCGACCACGCGGACATCGTCAAGCGGCGGCAGGTCTGAAATTGAGAATGCTTTTCTTTTCCAATCCGGCCGATCGGCGCCCCGGCGCAGTTCCGCCTCCAGGTATTGCACGATGGTCAGCGGTCTGGCGCCCGCGAGTTCAAAAGCGGCCGAATGTTCCGCGCCGGCCGCGATGCCGGGCAGGCCGAGGCGCGTTTCGGCCGTTACGCGGCCGTGGGAATCGCGCTGGCGCAGAACAAGTTCAAGTCCGTCCGCCGCTTTTTTCGCGGCCACCCTGATTTTGCCGGTAACTTTGTCGTTCATCCGGTAATAGGCGTTATTGAGTTCAATCGCCGCGATGACCGGGTCGCCGGTCAATTCCACGAATGAAGAACCGTAGGTCAGCGTTTTGCCGCCGTCCTTTACCCAGATGTCGGCAAAATATCGTCCGGCCGGAGAAAGCGGGATTTCAAAGCTGACTTTTGTTCCGCCGGATGAAAGCTTTATTTCCTTTTCCTGCGAAACGGATGGTATTCCGGCATCGTTGCGGAAAACGAAAACGCAGGTCGCCGGCCGGCCGTCCGGGCCGGAAATGGAATAGGCAATGTTGGTCAGCAGGGCGCGGTCGGCCGTCAGGTGATCCGGGCCGGATATTTGGACCGTTGTCCGCCCGGCGGCGAAGCGCATCAGATGCCCGAGCCAGGCCAGGTAATAATCATACTCCGTGAATTTAGGATCCAGCCGGCCGCCGGCCGGCACCTCGGGGGTAAGCGCCTGCAGCACCGAGGGCGGATCATAACCTTTCAACGACAATATTCTGCCTTTGCCGAACCGGGCGCAGTCAACCGTGGCGTCAAGCCAGGCGTTTCTGTCCTCATATTTTTCAAAAACAGGCAGTCCCTTGAAGGGAATTAAAGCCCGCAAATCGGGCGTTTCCCTTGCGGCCAGCGCGCGCTGCAGGTATTTATCGGGGGTGCGGATCAGGCCGACCAGCGATGTGCCGTCGCGCGTTTTTTTCAGCATCTTATAGCGGAGGTGCATCGGGAAAGAGCTCCAGTTGACGTGTCCCAGCACAATAAGGTCATAATCGCCGTCCAGTTTTTTATCAAGGTCTTCCGCGAGAGCGTGCGCGTCGCGCACGTTCGCGGGATCATATTTACGATCGGAGACAAAGCTCTCCCCCGCGGCGCGTTTGGCGGCAGTCACATGGCTTGCGGAGCCGGCCCCGAACACCGTGTATTGCAGGTCCAGGCGCTGGGCCAGTTCAATCACCTCGCGCATGGCCCCGCG
>JAQUQV010000075.1 GCA_028715905.1 Kiritimatiellia bacterium | reverse complement strand
CTTCCAAGTGTTTGTATTCATGCCGGAAAGCAATAGCAGACAGATTCCGGATTGTCCAGTTTTATTTTCTATCTTCTTGATTCAGCCTGTGTTACCACCACGGGTAACACAGCCCTGGCGCGCCCCTTCGTTTTTAGGTTGAAATATGCCGTAAGGCCGGTTATAGTCAAATGGATTTTTAACGCACCGTAAAAAAAAATAACCATGACCGGCAAGCGGCTTATCGTTTTTCTGCTGTCCGTCGGCGCTGGCCTGATGCTCATCGGTTCGGCCGGCGCCGCCGGCTTTATCCAGACCAATCGGTTTTTGCTCGGGGAGGGCGAAACGCTTTCCAACGACCTTTGGCTTTCGGCCAATTCCATTGAGATCAAAGGCCGGGTTGGAAACGATCTTTTCCTGCTGGCCGCCGGTCAGGGCTGGAAGGAGCGTCCCGGAAGGGACGGTTCCATTTCGCTGGCCGGTCAATTTGGGAATGACGTCTGGGCGGCCGGCAATGCCGTCAGTCTGACCGGCGTTATCGGGGATCATGCCCGTTTGCTGGCTAAAATGATTGTCATTGACGGCGCGGTTTCCAACAGTTCAATTTTTATCGGCAATTCGGTTCATCTGACCTCCGCGGGGCGGCTGGGGAGCGCAGCCGTGATAGTCGGCGAAAACGTGATCCTGGAAGGCAATATAGACGGCGATACGGTCATCGCCGGCAAAAACGTGACTTTGGCTGGCAAATTCGGCGGGAACATGCGCATCACGGCGGGCGACGCCGTTGTTCTGCCGCAAACCCGGATTGAAGGCGATCTGGTTTATCTTCTGCCCAACGAACTTGTGCTGGATAAGAACGTTGTATTGCAAGGGCAACTGATTCGCGAAACGGAGCCGGCCCCGCAAAGCGGACGCCGTCCGCTCTTTTCCTGGCCATCGTTTTTCATGCAAGCGTGGTTTTTTCTTGGTGCGCTCGGCGCGGGCGCGTTAACGCTGTTTCTTTTCCCCGCTTTTACGGAGGAATGCGCTGTTTCGATCCGGCATTCATTCTGGAAATGCCTGGCGGTCGGTTTTGCCGCGGTCTGCCTGGCGCCTTTTGCCTGTTTTTTCCTGGCCATTTCGCTCATCGGCCTTCCGCTCGCGGCTGTGGCGGGAGCGGCTTTCTTTATCCTGGCGTATTTAAGCAAAATAATGGTGGCCCTTACGCTTGGGATGTTGATGCTGCGCCGCCGGCCGGCGGGGTTTAAGGCTTTTCCGGCCATGGGCTTGGGGCTTGTTGTTTTATACCTGGCGGCGGGGGCCGGTTTGTCGGGACTAATTGTCTGGTTTCTGACGGTATGTCTCGGGGTCGGCGGAATGTTTTCCGTCTTTTTTGCCCGGCACGTTTCATCGCTTAAATCCGGAGAAGCATCCTGATTTTCGGCCGCGGCTTCTCGCGCGGCATCCCTTCGCCAAATACCCGCCAAGCCGCTTTTTTTACGGATGCCCCGCGCGCGATCGCTTGTCAGAACGGCAGATAGGCGGCCTCCCATTTTGGATTGGCGACGGTGCCGCCGAGGCGAAATTCCAGGGCCTTGGAGAGGGGCATGGTAACAATTTGCAGCAAATTTCCGATAAGGCTTTGATGCCGCATGAAGGTAACCTGCACCTTGAAGTCAAGCCTGCCGTCAAAATATATGTCCCCGGCTCCTTTCAGGCTGAAGACGTCGCCGTCAATATAAATATTGCTGCCGTGGACTTTGCCTTTTTCAACGGTGAGCGTGGCCTGGGCGTTGTTTTTACCGTTGAAGGAGCCGAGGCCGGGGATGATTTTTCCAAGGATATCAAACAATCCGCCGAAAATCGGCACTGTAAAAATCCGGCCGTGCATTATTTTTATCCACCCTTTGCCTTTCATGGACGTCCCGCCGGGGTCGTCAACGAATCCCTGGAGATTGAGGGCGCCGGAACAGATGCCCTCGTAAGTGTTTTCAAGCTGGCGGCCGCTCAGGGAGTTGATGAGCACGCCGAAATCAACGTTTTCCGCGTCGGCGGAAAGCGTAAAAATCATATTGCTTGACCCGGCCGCCGGGTCAACGGAGGCGGAGCCTTTCATGATGCCGCGGCAGATACTGCCGTAGAAATCATCAATTTGATAACTTTCTTCGCATACGTTGAGAGCCAGCGCGCACGACGCAAACCTGAACATTTTCCAGGCAACGTCGGTGGCGTTAAAATTGATTTCGGCGTCATTCAGGGCGCTGCTGGCATATCCCACGGTGCCGAAGGCCGTGATATAACACGGCCCTTTAAAGGAAAAAGCTTCCAGCGGCGAGGCGATTACGGGGTCAATCATGGCGGCGACCGCCGGCGGGTCGGCGACGGACATGCCAGAAAAACTGATGGTTTTATCGTCCGACTCATAAATAAAATTGCCGCGCGCCAGGCCTTCATCGCGCACCACGAGCAGATTGCGAATATTTACTTTCTCCCCCGCATCGTTGAGCTCGGCTTCAAAACCGAGTTTCACGAGCAGACAGG
Organism: Kiritimatiellia bacterium; assembly: GCA_028715905.1. Classification (NCBI taxonomy): domain Bacteria; kingdom Pseudomonadati; phylum Kiritimatiellota; class Kiritimatiellia; species Kiritimatiellia bacterium. Next base: position 6,527 of record JAQUQV010000075.1, on the reverse strand, counting down.
GGACTTTCCTGAAGGACAAAGTGTCAACGAGGACGTCGCCGCTGAGCCGGCAGGAAAAAGCGGTTTTAAATTCCCCCTGGAAAGCGATGTTTCCCGCGGGCAGGGAACGTTTGAAGTCAAAGGCCGCGAAAATATCGCCCAGTTTCAGCTCAAGGCTTTGCAGGAACGGCGCAAAGGCGCGCAGGTCGCATCCCGTGGTTGCCTTGCCTTCAAATTTTCCGGAAGCGAGGTTATAATTGAGCTGCAGGTCCAGCGGCCCGGCCTGGGGCGCGCCGTTGATCGTGCTTTTCAAGGAAGCGGCGAGCATGCCTTTTTCGTCAAAATTCAAAAGAACATCAAGCGACTGCAATTGAATTTGTTTTATCTCCGTGTTTTTCAGAGTGATATTTCCGGAGGCGCTTCTGCCGCTGACGAGCATGTTGGCGCTCCACACGCCGATGGCAACGTCCGCGTAGCGGGTATGCCGTCCGTGCAAATCGGCCTTGAAGGACAATTTTTCAATGTTATCCGGATCAATATAAAAATCCACGTCAGCGTTTACGGCGTTGCCGGCGGTAAAATCATCAAGGCGTCCGGCCAGGACGGACAAATCCAGCCCGGCCGCATCAACGCCGGACGATTCGGCGTGTTTTGCGGCGCCGTTTTTGAGGGATATTTTTTCCGCCGGCAGAACAATCACGCCTTTGCCGGAAAGCTTGAATGCGGCCATGGCCGCCGAAAAACCGAGTATTTTCAGGCGCGGCCGGGATGTCTCGCGTTCGGCGGCGGCGCGGCGTGCCGGGCGCTCAAAAAGAACGTCGGCGTAAATATCATCAATTATTATCTTTTCGGCGCCCGGCTTATCAGGCGAGAAACAGGCCCGCCCTTTTTTGATGACGGCGCCCGAGACGCCGTTTCCCCCCCGCATCCAGGCCAGCGGCTCCAGTTTCAAAACAAACCGGTCGGCTTGAATGATCGGATCGCCCACATCGCCTTTTTTATAATATTTGACGCCGGTGGCGACGATGCCCTCAAAGACGCTCAGTTTAATCCGGTCCAGATTAAGAATCATGCCGCTGAACTGCAGGTAAGGCTCAATCTTACGCACCAGGGCGCGCGGCAGCCCGACGGAAGTCAGGTAAAAAAGCAGGATAAGTCCCGCCACAAACAGGATGAACAGGATGTATTTTATTTTTCTAAGCAAGCTGAACGCCATTGTGTCATCTCCGGCCGGTTGGGATCGGAAAAGTTTCATTCCGTCCGCAGCAAATCCCGCAACAGCAAATCAACCAGTTTTGCGTTAAGCACGAAAATGATTTCCTGTCCCTGCAGCATGGCATAGACGCCCCCGTCTTCCGCGTTGCCGCCCAGCAACAGCGTTTTGGAGATGCCCTCTTTGCCGCTCATGCTTAAAGTCAGGGTTTGCGCCGCGGGCTGGAGGCCGTAGATGCCGGCGGGCGCGCTGCCTTCAAAATGTTCAAATCGCACGGCGCGCAGATTGGCGGTCGCAACGAGCAGGTCGCGGATCGCTTTTTGTTTTACCAGGGCGTCCGGCGTCTGCGCCGCCTTCCATGCGCCGGAATTTTCCCGGACAACAATCTGTTCCCTGTTGTTTTTGCGTAAGGCGATGCGGGTGACGGCGGCGGGATCAACAGATAAAACGGCGCTGTCGCGGTATGCCAGCGGATTGAGCGAAATCGTTGCGACGGCGGATGCCGAGAGATGATACGCCTCGTCTTCATCGGCGAAGCGACCGAAAACACATTCGCGGCCCTGGAGCGGTGCGCTTAAGAGCAGGGTGCGCGTTGTTCCCGCCGGCTCCGCCGCGGCCGGAGGGACGGCATTGGAGGCAACCGGCGGAACCGGCGCATCCGACACGGAAATTGTTTTGGCCGGATTCTGCAGGCGGGCGTCAAGATTGGTGCCGGATAAAAACATTTCAATCCGCAGCGAGTTCAGGCGCGCGATTAATGTTTCCACGATTTTGTTGTCGGCCTTGCATTTTTTCGGTTCAACGATTTGCCAGTCGGAATGGTCGTCGCGGCTCAGCAAGAGGATGTTGTTGTCTTCCTCAATGCGGATTGCGGAAAACAGGTCGGGGGGCATAAAGAAAAGTCTTGAATCGCGAATGCCGCCGAGCGTAACGGCCAGCGCGGCGAGCGTTTCCGCTTTGACGGCAAAAACCGAATTTTGGCCGCGTTGGCAGGCGTAGACCAGTTCGCCTTTCTGGCCGGTTTGCTTGCCGAAGAGGAGGTATTCTCCGTTTTCGTTCTCGTCCTGCCAGACTCCGACCTGCAAAACAGATTCATCGTCGCCCAGGCCGTAGAGCGCGGGGTCGGTCATCGTATCGGTAACATACTGCGCTATTTGGGTGTTAAAGATACTGTCCAGCAGTTCCGTTATTTTAAGCCAGTCGGCGCGGGCCGTAACCGGTTTGCGCAAAATCCATTCCGGTCCTTCCTTGACGATAAGGATCAGGGGTTGTTTCCGGCTCTTGATTTCCAGTTTTTTCACATATGCCGGCGCTCCGGAGAGCAGGCGGGTGTCCCGGATATCGGCCAGGCTGCGCGGAATGATGCCGAGGAGATTGGTGGCGGTGGCCACAACCGGGTCGCTGTCGTTGACCTGGACATGGATGCTGTCCTTCAAGGGAGACAGGTTGCCGACATTTATCAGCGTGCGTTTTTCGGCGTCTCCGAGCACAATGCGGACGTCCGGTTTTTCCAGGCCGTAATCGGCCAGGGTCAGCGCCCGGGCCTTGCGTTGGTGCTCGGTGATGGTCTCGCCTTTTGGAAGGCCCGCCAGCACGGAAAGCATATGGTTGATTTTTGCGTCGTTGGCGCGCGTCTTGACCGGTTTGGCGATTATCCACTGCCCGCGTTCATTGAAGCACTCTATAAAACCCTGCGGGCCGGCGAACGACCAGTAATTAATCCGTTCCGGTTCAAAATCCAGCAGTTTGCTTTTTGCGCCGTTTTTTCCGGTTTCATTGTTGTCGGATCCTTCATGGAAACAGATGAAACTGAATATCAGCGCCGCCAGGATCAGCAGGAAAAATGTGGTGCGCAGGTGCATGGCTACTTTCTCCTTCCCAGATAGACGGCCAGGCCGATGGCAAGGATCATGGCCGGCAGGGCGACAATGGCGACAATATAAATTACCCGCAGCCGTTTCTGGTCAATATTCAAACGCACCCGGGGCGGGGTTTTCGGGGAGAATACCGGCGCGTCGCGGCGTTCGAGAAGCCAGTTCAGCGCATGGATGAAAAAGTCGGGCGAGTAGCCGGCGAGCAGGGCGCCGTTGGACACAAAGGTTGAGTCGCCGATGACCGCGAGGCGGGTCGGCTTGATTTCAACGTCTACAGTCAGACTGCCTTTTTCAACGGCAACCGCCACGGGAATCGGGCCGCGGCGGTCAACGCCCGCGTCAAATTTCGGAGGATTCTGGTAAAATGTCATTTCGGCCCAGCCTTCATCGGAAGTTGCGGCAAGGATCATGACCCGCGGTTTATCGGCCGATTGGTCAAGGGACTGCGCGTCCGGCGCCAGCGGCTGGACCGAGCGGGGAACATTGAAGATGGTTGCCATGTTCTGCAATTGCTCGGTAATGGGATGATTGCCGTAATGGCTTATCAGGAGTTCGCGGCCGGTCAGCGTTGTGCCCGCGACCCGGTCCATTCCGAGGCGGATGCCCCATGTTTCCAGGACTTTTTCCAGCCCGGTTTCCACGCCGGAATCCGCCATCAGAAGCAGCCGGCCGGAATCATCAAGATATTTTTTGACCATTTCCGCTTCCACGTGGGTCAGGGGTTTCTTCTGTCCGCCGATAACCAGGACGTCGCAATCCTTGGGGATGGAGGGGCCTTCCGAGATATGAAAGGTCCGGGGCTGGATGTTGCCTTTTTCCAGCAGGCGCGCAATCATTGAATATCCCGCATGCTGGCTGAAATCGTCAATGCGCTGTTCGCCGTGTCCGGCCAGGAAATAAACGACCGGGCTGCGGTCCTGCATGAGGCTGAAAAGGGCGGATGAAAAGACCGGCTCTCCCCGGAAAGAAGTCATGACCTTCGGATGCCCGGCCAGCAGGGGGGCATAATCATAAGTTGCCAGTTCGTTCACCGCAACGGTTTTTGTCCTGTTGCCGGCCCGGAAGACAATGACGCCCGGACCGGCAACGTTATACTGTCCGGCCAGTTCCTTGGCGCGGGCCAGATCGCGGTGCGGGTCAACATATTCCACGCCGAACTTTCTGGAGGCGCATTCGTATTCTTTCAACAGCTGTTTAACCTCGTTGAACTCTTCATGGTTAACGCTCATGAAGACGATGGCCTGCGCCGGAACCGTCAGATTGCGCAGTATGTTCAGCGTGGCCGCCGACAACGCGTAATAACGGCTCGGGCTGATGTCAATCCGCACCCGGTGTTGAACGGCCAGATAATTGATCATGACCGCCAGGATCACGGCCAGGCCGATCACCACGAGCGCGTTGCCTTTCATGAGGGCGCGTTTGGCCCGGAGTTTCATTGTTTTATCTCCACAGTCGCGATTCAATTGACTTGACGGTCAAATAAATGAACAAAACCGTGCCCGACAGGTAAAAAACAACCGCCTGGGAATCAATGATGCCGCGCGAAAAATCAATGATGTGCTGGATGCTGGAAATCCGGGCCAACACCGCCTCCAGCCGCGCATTACTCAGGGCGTATTGCAGATTCTCGGCGAGGAAAGTCACGCTCATGCCGGCGCAGCACAGTATCGCCGCTATCACCATGCTCCCGGTTAAGGAAGACATCAAGAGGCCAAAGGCGATGTAAAAGCCGCCGATGAGAAAGACGATCAAATAACCGCTCAAAACGATCCGGAAAGCGAACGAACCGTCTGGGGCCTGAAACATGTAAATAATCGCGCTGTAGACCAGGGTCGGCGCGAGCATAACAATGATAAAAGCAAACCCTGCCAGGAATTTGGCTGAAGCCACCTGCAAATCGGTTACCGGGGCGGTCAGGAGGTTTTCCAGCGTGCCGGAGCGGCGCTCCTCGGCGAGCAGCGGCATGGTGATCAGCGCGATGGTTACCAGAAAAATCAACCAGAAATAGGCGGAGCCGAAAAGGATGTCTCCGACCTGCACCGGCTCAACGGCGCTTTGGGAAATCAGGCGGCAGAAGCTGAAGCCGGAAACGATCAGGAAGACAATGATGACCGTGAAGCCCAGCGGCGTCCGGAAATACGCCAGGAATTGCCGCCGCAATAGTAATAAGATGTTTTTCATGTTCTGGCCCGGCCCGGGCGAATTTTACGGCAGGTTCTTAATTCATCCCGATGTTGCCGGTGATTTCAGCGAAAGCGTCTTCCAGTTTTTTACGTTCCATTTTCAGCTCGCGCAGCGTCCAACCGCGCATGGCCGCCAGTGTAAAAATACGGCAGCGCGGATCGGCGTCCAACTCGCATTCCAGCGTGTAGCGGTTCCATTCCTCGCCCGGCCGGCCGGTCTCCGCCCCGCAGGAAAAGCTTGAGACGTCCGCCGCTCCCGGCAGGGCGCGCAGTCCTCCCAGGATGTCGCCGGGCGGGCCGCCGATCTCGGCCACAATGACATTTTTATTTTTTAAGAGGCCGGTCAGGACCGCGGGGGAATCGGAGGCCACGATCCTTCCGTGATTCATGATCAGCACCCGCTCGCACAGCATTTCCGCCTCTGGAAGGTAATGTGTTGAAAGGACAACCGTATGTTTCTGCCCGAGTGTTTTGACCAGTTCGCGAATGGCCCTTATCTGGTTGGGGTCAAGCCCGATGGTCGGCTCGTCCAGCAGCAGCAGTTCCGGCTCGTGAATGAGACTGTCGGCCAGGCCGATGCGCTGATGATAGCCGCGCGAGAGCCGGCCGATAAGCCTGCCGGAAACCTGGTGCAGTCCGCAAAGGGTCTTGACCTCGTCCAGGCGCGTTTTCAGGCGGCGCCGGTTCAGGCCCTTCAGGCCGGCGCGGAAACGCAGGTATTCGTCCACCCGCATTTCCGGGTACAAAGGCACATGTTCCGGCAGATAACCGATCTTTTTGCGGACATCGCGCGAGTTTTCCAGCACGTCAAGCCCGTCAATCTTGACGTTCCCGTCCGTGGCCGCGAGGTAGCCGGCCAGGATGCGCAAGGTGGTGGTTTTGCCGGCGCCGTTCGGCCCCAGAAACCCGAGCGTTTCCCCGCGCCGGACTTCAAGTGAAATACCGTTCACCGCCGTGCCGGAGGAAAAACGTTTTGTCAGATTGCTGACGCTGATCATGAGGCGTTTGTCTTTCACTTCTTCCTTTTCCTTATTTCATACCAATTTACCGTTTCCGGTTTCATTGATCAATCGTAAAAACCGGCGCGCCATTTTTGCGCGGGCTGGCGGATGGGGGTGAGGGGGGGGGCGGCCAGGGCCGCGTCAAGAAAACCGGAGAGTGATAAAAGGCGAGAGGAGTGCGGTTTAGAGGGCAACAGAAGCAAGATTTGGAAGGCTTTGCCCGCTACGGGCAGGCCCGGAAGGCGGGACAAGACCATTTTCGGGCAGACTCCGGCCG
>JAQUQV010000074.1:3595-9122 GCA_028715905.1 Kiritimatiellia bacterium | reverse complement strand
ACTTTCGCCCGCATCGGCGAAATGTTTGCCGCCGATTATTTTTCCGTCAAGCCGGATATAATCGTGCTGGGCAAGGGACTGGGCGCCGGTCTGCCATTGGCCGCAATTGTCATATCCGATAAATTGAAGGGGTTTGAGCCGGACACCGAGGAACTGCATACTTTCGCCAACCCGACGCTTTCCATGGTGACGGCCGCGAAACAGCTTGCCATGCTGGAAGCCGGCGTCCTGGAAAACTGCCGGGCAATGGGGCTCTACCTTGGGGAACAGATCAAGTCCATGATGGAAAAACATCCGGAAATCGGCGAAGTTCGGCAGGCCGGACTGCATATCGGCGTGGAGTTCGTCAGGGACCGGAAAAGCAAAACGCCGCTTGACAAGGAAACCGTCGCCATCCGCGACGCCGGCATGAAAAACGGCGTCATTTTCGGCCTGGGCGGAGTGCGCAAAAACGTGCTGAAAATCAAGCCGCCGCTGATCGTCAACAAAAAGGAATGCGATGAAATTCTGGAAAAATTTGACAAGTCGGTTTGCTTTGTTTTACGAAAATGAAAAAAGAAATCAAAAAACCGCTCGTTCACGCCCTTGGACTGGGCCTGGAATATTACCGGCAGACAATGCCTGATTATGTGCGGCGGCAGGCGGCGCAATTCCAGCGGTTCCTGGATGAAATCAGGCCTTACGCCGACTTCTGCGGCTCAAAGCATTGTTGCGCGCAAAAGGAAGTTGAAGAGGCGGTCAGGGAGGCCGGGCAAAAAGAGGCCGATGCGTTGCTGTTGATCCCGCTGTGTTATACGGCCAGCCTTGCGACTGTTCGCCCGGTGATTCAAAGCTCCTTGCCGATTGTGATCTGGAACACTCAGGAAGCCAGCTCCATAACGGACAATTACAGCCATGACGACCTGCTGATGAACCACGTCGCGCAGGGCGCGCAGGACCTTGCCAATGTGCTGATGCGCAGCGGCAAACCGTTCGGCATGGAATCGGGGCATTACCGTGATCAGGCCGCGCTTGTCAAGCTGGCCGAATGGCTGCATGCGGCCAGGGCCGTGCGATTTGCCGGGAAAATGCGCGTCGGCCTGCTGGGCAGTCCCTTTCAGGACATGGGCGATTTCGGCGTGGATGAGACCGCCATGCTCTGCCGCTGGGGACCGGCTGTGATCAGGCTGAGTTTCACCCGCTTCATCCAGTTAATCGGCAAAGCGGATGAAACGCTGCTGAAACAAAAACTGGATGAGGATTTGAAGACATTTGACGTGGATTCCAATCTCCCGGAAGACATTCATCTCTTGTCGCTCCGGCTGGAAGAAGCCTTGCGGATGCTTGTCAAAGAGGAAGACCTGGATGCTTTCAGCATGAATTTCCGCGACCTGATCGCCGACGGCCGCATTCCCGCCATTCCTTTTCTGGGCATCAATAAACTGCTGGCCGAGGGGCTTGGGTATGCCGGCGAGGGCAACGTTACCATCGCCGCCTTCATGGCGCAATTGCGGCAATTGTGCGGCGCCGCGAATTTTACGGAAATATATACCGTTGACTACGAGCGCAACCTGATGGTCATGACGCATATGCAGGAGTGCAATCCCGCCCTGGCGCGCAAGGACCGCAAAATCCGCCTGGTGCGCAAGGATTTCTGGGCGCCGGGCGTAAAGCCATACGCCGGCATGCACTTTACGCTGGAACCCGGGCCGGTAACGTTATGCAATCTGACCACGGACCGGCGCGGCGATTTTTATATTATCACCGCCGAAACCGAAATCATGGATATGCCGCCGTTCAGGAATTTTGACATTCCGCACTGGGTTGTCAAACTGCGGGAACCGGCCGGCGATTTTCTCACAAAATACAGCCTGGCCGGCGGCACCCACCATCTGGCATCCGCGCCCGGCAAACACGCCGCGGCCGCCGGCAAAATGGCTTCCCTGCAACAATGGAAACATATTGCGCTGTGAGTCGGGTTTAAGAGATACGAGAAGAAAATCCAGATATATGGAGGCAAGATGAAGCCGGCAAGAAAATGCAAGATGTTTGGAAGCTTACTGCTGGGATGGATTTTCTCCTTGGCATGCGCGGTGAACGGGGAAAGCTCGGTCAAGTCGTTTTGGAATGACAGCGTCCCTGCCGGGGATATTTCGTTGAACGGGGAATGGGATTTCACCTATACGTTGCCGGCGGCGAAAGAGATTCCTGATCTTCCTCCGGAGACGGCGTTTGACGCGAAGATCAAAGTCCCCGGCTTGTGGGATGAACAGCGTGATAAATTAAAAAATACGTCATGGTGGAAGGACGCGAAGTTCAGCGAAGTCGGCAAAAATATACCGGTGGAATATTTGGCCGGAATAGGCTGGTATCGGGCAAAATTTGACGCTCCCGTGGACTGGAAAGATAAATCCGTTGTCCTGACGATCGGCAGGATTGGGGCGGGGCAGGCTCATGTCTGGCTGAACCGCAAGCATATTGCATCTTATGATTATGGAGTTTATACCCCTTTTAAAGTTGATTTGAGTTCCCATCTGAATGTCGGGGCATCCAATGAACTGATTATTTCAATGGATAATACAAAAGATATAGGAGGTTGGAGCTATCTGGGCGGGGGAGGGAAGGCTTCAGGCATTGTTGAATCATTGACAATTCATGTATCCGGAGGAAAAGGAAGTATCGCCGATATCTATCCTCATGCCGGAGCGGATTTACATGAAGTGGTCTGGGAACTTGAATTGGAAAACAATGTTGGAGATGGGACTGCGACAGACTCCATAATTCAATGGGAAATCAGGGATGCAAAGGAAAATAAAATCTTGGCGGAAGGCAATGTTTCCGTCCCTCCATTCGCAAAACAGCGGAAAGTGACATGGAAAAAGACGATCCCGGCAATCAAAGCATGGAGCGATCGGGAGCCCAATTTGTATCATACGTCTCTCAAATGGATTGTGGATGGGAAAGAATGGGACAAGGGAGAACGGCGTTTCGGATTGAGAAAATGGTCATATGAAGGAAGGAAATTATTTCTTAACGGCAGCCCCGTCTATTTAAGAGGGGAGCTGGGAGTTCCATATTTTCCCAATACCGGCATGATCCCGACGTCAAAGGAATATTGGCTGCAATATCTGGGAAGGATGAAGGAGATAGGGTGGAATTATAATAATTTTGAATGGCGGGTCGCTCCTGTTGGATTATTGGAGGCGGCAGATGAATTGGGAATAATTAATCAAACGGGAGAAAGCCAATATGTCTTAAATTCGTTAATCAGAAAAAAAGGTTCAGATGCTTTTAAGGAAGTTTGGGCGCCGGCATTGCGTTGGACTCGCAGTCATCCAAGCATGGGCATATATATTTTCAGCGCTGAATACTATGTTGACGAAAAACAGATAGAACAATTAAAGAAGCAGAATGAATTTGTCAAATCAATGACATCTGAATGCCTGGTTCTTCCTGTTGATGGTGTGCGTGGAATAGAATATGGGTTCACGGAAGAAGATCAAAAGGAATTAACGCAAAAGCCGTTTCCGCATCATGCAAAACGCTTGGCGGAATACACAAAAATCGCCGATCTTTTCGGAAGCTTCACGGGTATGGACGGCGAACTGGGGTATCATTTTTTCAAAGGTCCCTGGCGGGAATTGAACGCCCGCTATGATATTTACCAGCGTCCGACGGTTGTGCATGAAATATGGATGCGCTCATCATATCTCAATCCGGAGAATAAGACCAAGCATACCGGCTGGATGTCGCCGTGGATGTATGTCAATCTGGAAAACGACCTTAAAAAAGCGGGCTTGCTGGAGCGCTGGAAAACTTACAGCGAAAACAGCGGGAAGATAAACTCAATCATGCGGAAATATTGCGTGGAGAAAGCGCGGAAATGCGGCGAGCTGGCAGGATATGAATTTTTGGGGATGACTGATTCTTCAGTATGGGGGGAACGTCTTTATCCATCCGGTATATGCGATGAATTTTTGCAATTAAAACCCGGGGACTCAATTGAAAAACTGCGCAAGTATTTTGGAGAAAGCGTAATATTGCTTGATTGGGCCGGGGACAGCATCAATCACTCATTCTGGAGCGAAGACGCGTTTAACGCCGACATCATGGTTTCGCTTTACGGGCAAACCCCGGTAGAGGACGGAAAGCTTTGCTGGGAATTGAAAGACGGCGAAAAAATCGTGCAAAAAGGCGAATGGGACCTGCCCCGGATAGCCAACGGCCAGGTCAGCGAATTGAAGAAGCTTGAGATTAAATGGCCGAAAGTTGAAAAGACCGCAAAACTCAACCTGGCGGTCGTATTGAAGGATAAAAATTATCAACTGGAAAACGACTGGGATTTCTGGGTATTGCCCAGGCAGAAAGCCCCGGAAGTAAAAGCGGCGGCGGACCAACCGGCGCTTGACAGATTGAAAGGGCGCTACCCTGGAATCTCTGATCTGACGGATGATTCACAGGGGAAATTGTGGATAGTATCCAGAATCGGCGAAAAAGAGGTTGACCATTTGAATAACGGAGGAGATGTCTTGCTTCTGGGAAGCAAGCCGTTTCCGGCTATTCGCACCATAACAGGCCCAAGCATACCAGGCAAGGCCGGTCAGTTGAATGTAAATGTTGGGGTGATAATCAATCGTCATAAAATATTTGACAATCTTCCCGACGAAGGATGGGGCGACTGGCTTTTTGTCCCGATTATCGAGCCTGCGGGCGATGAGGTTATCGTGCTTGACAATCTGCCGACAAAATTTGATCCGATCCTGGAAGTCATCAGTTATCCGGCGGACGTGCGCAAGCAGGCCGCGATTTTTGAAAAACAGGTCGGAAAAGGACGTTTGCTTGTTGCGAATTGCGGGCCCAATGATCCGGATTGTTATTCGTTCCCCTTTGATGTGGAAAATCCATCGTGTGCAACATTGATGGATAATATCCTGCGTTATGTCGGCAATTCTGATTTCCATCCGACGGATTCATTGGACGCAGAAATTCTCAGGAATCTCGCAAAAGGCAGGACCCTGATTGTCAATAAGCCGGAAGAAAGGAAGGAAACGGCGGCAACATCCGCTTCCAATATCGTTTGGAGCAACAAGGAAGTATGCATGAGTTATGATAACGAAGTGGAATATCGCATCAATGATGGCGGGTGGAAAACAGGGAAGATTATCGTTGTTGACCGGGAAGGAGTGAACAAAGTCTATCTTAAAAAAGACGGCAAGGAAGAAGTTAAGGAGATCGGCATTGATTTTACCAAACCGAAAGTAGAAGTGATAACGACTCCCCAGATGAGGCAGGAGGGAGGAACTTATTATGCGAACACAAACACGGAATTCAGGTTTGACGCAACGGACGAGTTGTCAGGCGTGAAATCGGCGCGGATTATCGGGTTAGATAAATCGTTCGCTAACCGCGGCCGTCCCTATGAAAAACCATTCAAGCTTGGGAAAGGCCTATGGAAAATAAGATGCAGCGTAGCAGACAATGCCGGCAATGAGACTGGAATCATGGGCGGCATTGATTTAAGCGTTGAGACCGACTGGTTCCAGGTGGA
>JAQUQV010000074.1:0-3495 GCA_028715905.1 Kiritimatiellia bacterium | reverse complement strand
GATGAGCGGCAGACTTCCTTCAGGATGGGATGGACCGATAAGGCGTTGTTTGTGGCGGTGGATTGCGCCGATCCGGAGCCGTCAAAATTGACAACGGCGCATGCGGAGGAAGGCATGATTTGGCGCGATGACAGCGTGGAGCTTTTCCTTTTTCCCGCGCGCCAGCCGGACTACAGGCAGTTTGTGGTTAATGCCGGTGGCAGCCGCTGGAACAGCGGGGGAAAATTATGGGACTGGAGCGCCAAAGCGGTTACTAACGAACACGGCTGGATGTGCGAAATGCGCATCCCGTTTGAGGGGTTGCAGTCTGTTCCGCCGGCCGGCGAAAAATGGCGTCTCAATGTGGCCCGCAATATGCTTTCCGGCCCTAAAAACTCCTGTTGGGTTCTAAGCCAGGGGCCTTTCAAAGAAGCGGCGGGCAGTTTGATTTTCATGGAAAAAGCCTTGTCTCAAAGCGCGGCCGCCGAACTCGGGCGGCAATTGGGACTGGAACAATACTTCCGGGAGCAGATTAAAATATTGGTCAAGCTTCGCGGGGAATATAAGGATGCTTTTGAGGAGGGTATGCAAATCAAGGAACTCCGGCGGGAAATCACGGAAATCCGGCAGGGCTGGGACCGGGCGGAGGAAACGGCCGGGAAGGACGATGCTTCATTGGAGACGCTGTCTGAATGTTGGGAACAGTGCCGGATTTTGGAAGAACGAACGCGGAAGCTCTCTCCTTTAAAAGAGCCCCTGTTGCAAACCACGCATGTCTGGGTTGAGGACGCCCTGGTCAAGGTTTTCCCGGACACTCCGGCGCCCGCCCGCCAGGAAGCTCCGGTGATTCGCGTGCAATGCGCGAAAAACGAATATGAACCAGCGCAGCTGCATATCCGGTCAAAACCGCTTGAAAACCTCTCTTTGAAAACCGGCGATCTTTCCCATGAATCCGGGAAATATGTAATTCCCTCAAAAAATATTACTTGGAATTTTGCGGGTTATATCCCCATCAATAAAAATTCTGTCGGCAGCGCGCCGGAACGGGTGGTCAAAGCCGCGCCATGTGAAATTCCGGATCCGCTTTTGGATAATGAAAAAATGACCTTGTTTCCGAACAGGACCCAGTCCATTTGGATCACTTTTTATGTGCCTAAAAACGCGCCGGCCGGAAAATATTCAGGGCGGGTGGAGGTGGTTTCAGGAGACGGCGGCATTGCCGTGCCGGTTGAGCTGGAAGTGTGGGATTTCGCCATACCCGGCGAGAAACATCTCTTTGTGGTGAATTGGTTCAGGAACAGGTATGCGGAAGAATATATGGAAAAGGCTTTTTTTGACCAATACGGCGGCGGTTGCTGGATTTGGAGCCCTGCCAGTGCCTCCAAGGTTATATCGGGAGATCGCGCCCTTTTGCATGGCAGAGGACAAGCTTGCTTTCGGCGTAATTTTGACCTGCCGGGCAAGTGCAAAAAAGCCCGGTTGATCGTCCGGGGAGACTCCTCCCATGTTGTCTTCGTCAATGGGACGAAAGCCGGCGGGGGGGACGATTGGTTCATAGAGAAGACATATGATATCGGCGGACATCTGGTTCGGGGGCAGAATCTGATCGCCATGAAGATGAAAAAGCCTTCCGGATCTTCCGGCGGCGTATATGCCGCCTTGGAAGTTGACCTGGAAGGCGGCGGACAAATCAGGCTGGCAACGGACAATACATGGCGCGCGCAGACAGCGGACAAGACGGACGCGGCAAGCTGGAATCTTCCCGGCACGGACGATAGCAAATGGCCTTTTGCCGGAAAAGCGGTAACCGCCATAGGCGCCCGGGGGGCATATACGGGCTTAATGTATGAGGACGAAAGATACTGGAAAATATTGCCCGCCTATCTGGCCAACCTGGCCGCGCACCGGAATAATATTTGCGGCCCCATTCCCTTGGCGTTAATAAAGACTTACCGGGAAGATGACGGGACGTTGAGCTTTGATTATAAAAATTTTGATCGTTACATCAAACTGCTGGAGAGTTACGGTTTGGCGGACCGGCTTGAGCTGGGACATCTCGGGATATGCGATCGCGCCAAGGGGACAGTATCCATTAATGTGTGGGATTGTTTTGGCTGGAATCGCAAGACCGGGACGCCGTATTTGCTGAAAGAGGAGGAAATCTTTGTCCGGCTGAAAGATTTGGCGCAGCACCTTGAATCCAAGGGCTGGATTGACAAGGCCGTGCTGCATCTGGCGGACGAGCCGTTTGCCCAAAACATAAAAGCCTACAAGGAGTTATCGCGCAAGGTTCATCAGGCTGTGCCCCGTTTAAAACGTATTGACGCAATCAACACGTTTGATTTCGGGGATGATCTGGACGTCTGGGTGCCCGTATTGCATTGCCTGGATAATTTTTACGAGTTCTACAGGAACGCGCAACGCCGCGGGAAAGAACTGTGGTATTACAGCTGCAACAACCCCTGGAGCGGATTTTATCCGAACCGCGGGCTGGATTATCCGCTCACGCATATGCGTCTGTTCCATTGGTTGAATTATCGCTATGAATTGGCGGGGTATCTGCATTGGGGCTATAATTGCTGGTATATGGATGATCCGTTCGGGAAACCCGTCAAGGGAGAGATCGCGGCGCCCGGCGACGCCTTTATTGTCTATCCCGGCAAGAACGGGCCGCTGAATTCGCTGCGCTGGGAAGCTCATCGGGATGGAATAGAAGATTACGAGTATCTATGGGCGCTGGGCGAGAAAATGAAAAAGCTCAAAACTCGCTTCGGCGCGGCGGCGGAGGATTTTGACCCGGCCCAGCGCGGAAAAGAGCTGTGCAACCGGCTTATCACGGGCATGGGCCGGGTTGATTACGACCCCGTCCGGTTCCGTCAGGCCCGGGCCGCGATCGCCCGGGAAATATTGGAAGCTGACGCGGAGCCGGCGGCGCTGGTCTGGACGTTTCCCCCGGACGGGGCGGAAATAACGCGGGGCTCGGCCGTGATTCAGGTCTATGGAGCGGCGGAGCCGGGGGCCAAGATAAAAATCAACAACACCAAGGGCGTTTATGCCGGCGATGACGGACGGTTCTGCTCAACCGCGACTTTCTTTCAAAGGATTGAAGGGGCGGATAATCTGGCGTTAAACATTGAAATATCCGGTAAAAACAAAAGCCGGACCATAACAAGGACATTCAGGTTCAGAAAATAGCGCGGGGGGAAATCCGCCGCGGAATAACGCGTGCAAGAAAAAATAATGAAGGAGCGCAGGGAATCATGAAAAAGGAAATTGTCCGGATCAACGGAGTTCTGAGGCGGTATTCCGCGGTTATCGCGGCGGGCTTGCTGATACTGCAAGCGGGAGCCGCGTCCGCCGAAGACCTCAAAACGGAGCAGGATTCGCAGGACGAATACAATCTCCTGAAAAACGGCGGATTTGAGATGGCGGATGAGTTGTCGCCGAATTATCCGAAAGACTGGGATTATCGGCATTTCGTGTCCGACAGCGCCCCGCTGGACTGGGAGTTCGCAA
>JAQUQV010000073.1 GCA_028715905.1 Kiritimatiellia bacterium | reverse complement strand
GATGGCCGCGGTGCAGGCAGCGCTGCAACGCGGCGCGGCGGCAATCTGGCAGACCGGCCGGGACGCGGTCTGGCGCGCCGCCAGCCGGGCAAATGAAATTCGTTATCGCATGCAGTGCGCGGAAATGATATTGGTAAAGGAAAAACAGCCATGAATCAGCCTTTCAAATTCAGGTTCGTCAATGAAATTGCGGGTGTGTTTGTGCTGGGCGCGATGGGTTTGTTGATCGCAGGTATTTTTCTGGCCGGCCGGGCCCAGGGTTTTTTTGAGCCGAAGTTCAGGCTTTACGCCGAATTTACCACGGAAGAAGGGGCTTTCGGGCTTCAAAAAGGCGCGGAAGTGCGCATCCGTGAGGCGGCCGCCGGAACGGTTTTTTCAATCGTGCCCTCCAGTAACGGCGTTTTGACCGCCACCATGGTCATCAAGGAATCTTTTCATCCCTTTGTGCGCGCGAATTCCAGGGCCGTGGTGAAAAAGGCGCTGATTATCACCGGCGACGCGTTTGTGGACATATCATCGGGCAATATGAGCGATCCCGTTCTGCCGGATGAAAGCATGATTGAATGCGTGAAGGACGTCCAGATCATTGAACAGGCCGCGCGGCTGATTGACGATCTGCATACCAACACCATTCCCATCCTGAAGCAGGCCAAAGTTGTCCTGGACGAGCTTGCCCCGCTGGCGGCACAGGCAAAAACCACCCTGCGGGAGGGAGAAATCGTCCTGCACGAAAATGTGCCGGCCGTCCTCTTCCAGGCGCAGGACACTCTGCGCTCCGCCCAGGTTACGATTGAAGCCCTGCAGAAACACTGGCTTCTGCGCAAATATGTTGAGCCGCCGGATAGCAGTCTCATCATTCCTCCCGGGGCGGTCAGTCTGCCTGCCCGGGAGAAAAGCGCCGGGGAGAAAACAGAATGAACCGATCAAACCTGCTGGCATTATTATTCATCCCTCTCCTGATTGCCGGATGCGGCTCGCCGCGGGTTGCCGGCCGGCCCGACGCCGTCATGGAGCGGAACGCCGCCGCCGCCAGGAGCGCCTATGCCGCCGGTGCAATGGAAAACGCCGATGTTTTCTACCATAAGGCGTTGGACCGCGCCCGGCTGGCCGATCAAAGCGCCGACATCGCCCGGCTGGCCTACAATCTGGCGGTTTGCCGCGCACAGGCCCGGAAATACGAAGAGGCGCTGGCGCTTCTGGATGAAGCGGAGTTTGAATCTGATGGCTGTTTCCCGGAAGCCGTTTTGCTGAGGGCCGAGATTATCCGCCATCTCGGCCGCGCCGACGAGGCGGCGGCCGTGGTGCAATCCGGTCTGGAGATGCTTAATGATCAAAAGGAAAAGGGCGGTCTCATGCGGGCACAGATGCGGTTGTTTCTTGCGGATTTGGCCTGCGCCCGCGGCGCGGGCCGGGCGGCTTTACAGCAGCTGGATCAAGTTGACGCGCGGGCGTTGAAATCTTCCGGGGCGGTTATCCAGGCCAAGGCCGCCTTGACGCGCGGGCGCGCCCTGCAGCTTGAACAACGGTTTAACGAGGCGGCCGCCGCCTTTGACCGGTCCGCCGCTTTTTATCAGCAGGCCCGGCAATATGCGGACATGGCCGCGGCGCTCCAGTGTTCCGGCCGGGCCTGCGCGGCGGCGGACAAACGCGGTGAAGCGCTCAACCGCCACTACCGCGCGGCGCGCAGTATGTTTTTAAGCGGAGACCGCGCCGGCGCGCGGACATCATTGGAAAGGGCGGAAGAACTGGCCGGAGCGGCGGACGACCGGAAGATGTTAAAAGCCATTGCGCGGCTGGAAGAGGAAATGCGGGGGGAAGCGGACCGCGAAATATCCCCCCTAAAATAGCGATTATTTCTCCGGGACCATCTGCCGGGCGGCATTGATTGAAATTTCTGTCCCGATTTTCCGGGAATTATTCCCGCCGGAAACAAGCGTAACCCGCGCGGCCTGCGGCAGGGAGTTGGTTGTCCGGCCGCCCTCCCACTGATTGGTCCAGCATGAGCCGTCAAAGAAGGCCATTTCCATTTCCGTGATTCCCCGCCATTGTTCCTGCCCGGAAGCGAGGGGATTGCGCGAAGGAGCCCGGAAAGGAGCGGAGACGCGCGTCAGCATGCACTCGCCGGTTGCGCCGCCGGCTTGCCAGAAGTAGGAGACACGGCTGATTGAATATCCGCGCCAGTCGTTTGAAGGACTGTCAGGGTCGGTCTGGAAAGCGCTGTAAAAATCAAGCTTTAAGCTTGTTTGGGGAGAAACGGCAAACGCCGCGGTAAACGGCTGGTTGGTGATGCCGAAAGGAAGAACGGCGCAGGCCAGGTCGCGGCCGATACGGTCAAGAGCTTCGGCGGCCGGCAGGGCCGTTTCACGCCAGCGGTTTTGGACCGCAATCGTATTCCAGATTGAGCCGTAAACCGCCAGGATCACGGCCAGCAGTAAGCCGGCGATTACCGCCGCGACCAGCAATTCAACCAGCGTCAACCCGGCCGTGGTATGCCGCGGGGGTTTCACTTTACCAAGGCAATGCCGAAATAAACCATGCCGATCAGGACTATCACGAATATCAGCGCCAGCGCCAGCCACAATCCCTTGCGGCTTTTGTGGCGCGCTCCGAAAGGCGAGACGCTGGAAAATGATTTTGGGGCGGTAACCACCGGAGCTTTTTCCACCACCACTTCGGTTACCGGTTGAATTGTGGAGGTAACGCCCTCTTCCGGACCGCCTTCAAACATCAGCTCGGAGGAGCCGACCTGAACAACCTGCTTGTTCTGCAAGATGGCTTCGGTCAGCACCGGTTGCAAATTCAGGGTGGTGCCGTTCGTGGAATTAAGATCATGGAGAATGAAGGTATTGCCGCGCCGCGCGATGTAACAATGCTGGGAGGAAACCGCCTCGTCCTGCACGACGATGTCGTTATTGGAGGCGCGTCCGATGGTGGTCCGGTCCTTGTTCAGTTCGTATTTCTGCCCCTTGACCGAACCTGACATGCCGACTAAAAAAACCATGTATCCGCCTTGTGCAATATTCCTTTGAAATATGAAAGAATAGTTTAAAAATTACTTCTTTCCTGTCAAGCACAATTCGCGGACGCGCCGGCCGGCGCAAAAAAATGGCTTTACTTCCGGTTTTAAAGGTTATATTTTTTCCGGTATGAGTTTAATCGGCACATCCATCCGCGCGTCTGGGAAAACCGCCGGCCTTCTGGCGTTGATGATGCTGGCGGGAATTCTGCTTTGTGCCTGCCGCCAGCAGGATATCCGGGAAATTACCGTAAAGGTGCCGGGACTGAAAAACCAGGCCTGCGCCAAGATCATTCAGGATGCTTTCATCCGCCAGCCGGGCGTTGTTGCGGTCCGTCCGGATTTTCAAAAGCGGGAACTTGGGGTTACCTATAATTCCATGGTAATTGCCATTAAAAACATTGAATTTACCATTGCCGCGGCCGGTTTTGACGCCAACGACACGCCGGCGCAGACCAACGCGGCCGCCGCCCTGCCGCCGGAATGCAGATAAGATAAAGCCGGAATCAACTTTGTGTTCTTCACGGCGGGAGTATGCTTTACCTCGTTGACCAGTTTATTGATTATACCGCGCTTGAACACGGCCTGAGCCCCAACACCTGCGCGGCGTATCAATCCGATTTAATCAAATTTGTCCAGTTCCTTGAACGCCGCAAAATAACAACCATTAACGCGGTTACCCGCAATGATATCCTTGATTTTCTGCTCTTTGAGAAGGCCCATGGACTCGGCGTCAATTCCATTTCGCGTCTTTTCGTGTCCGTGAAGGTTTTTTTTCGTTTCCTCCAGCAGGAAGGGCTCCTGACCGGCAATGTTACCGAAGCCATGGATTCGCCGAAATTATGGAAAGCCCTGCCGGCGACTCTTTCCTTAAAAGAAGTGGAACTTCTGCTTGACGCGCCCGAAGGCGACAAACCCGGCATGGTCCGCGACCGGGCGATGCTTGAGACGCTTTACGCCACCGGCCTGCGCGTCTCGGAATTATGCGGCCTGACGCTTGACAACATTTATTTTGACGCCGGTTACCTGCGCTGCACCGGCAAGGGGCAGAAGGAGCGGATAGTGCCCTTTTCCAGCAAAGCCGCCGCCGCGCTGCAAAAATATATTGATAATGCGCGCGGTTCCTTCACCGCCGATTCTCAAAACCGCCATGTTTTTTTGTCGCGCCGCGGAGGAAAAATCAGCCGCAAAACGGTCTGGAAACTGATCCGGCAATACGCGCGCAAGGCGGGTATCCAGAAAAAATTAAGCCCGCATACCCTGCGGCATTCCTTTGCCAGCCACCTGCTGGCCAATAACGCCCCGTTGCGGGTCATCCAGGAAATGCTGGGGCATGCCGATATCGCCACCACCCAGATTTATACCCACGTTGACCAGTCGCGGCTTAAATCCATCCATGAACAATTCCATCCGAGAGTGAGGTGACCATGAAGTATCTGTTCCGCAATCCATACCGGGCGCTTGAAAAAAGCCTCGGTTATTCCTTCCGGAAAAAATCCCTGCTGGCCAAGGCTCTCCTGCACCGTTCCCTGCGGTTTGAGCGCCGGGGCAAAGGCGAGGACAACCAGCGCCTTGAATTTCTCGGCGACGCGGCCCTGGCCCTGGTGGCCGGCGATTACCTCTTCCGCAACTTTCCCGACCTTCAGGAAGGAGAAATGACCATGCTGCGCAGCCGGCTCAGCAGCGGCAAAGCGCTGGCGCAAATCGGCCAGAGCATTCAACTAGGCGACTGGCTGCAGCTGGGAAAGGGCGAGCGGCAGAGTGGCGGCCACCGCCGCCCCTCCAATATTGCCGATGCGCTGGAAGCCGTGATCGGCGCGGCTTATCTGGACGGCGGTGTCAAGGCGGTTGTCCGCATTTTTGCCAAGATTTTTCTTTTTTTGCTGGACGGCGTTGAATCGGCCGATGCGCTGAAAGATAATCCCAAGGGGTATTTACAGGAAATTATCCAGCGCAGATGGAAAAAGAACCCCCATTACCGGCTGGCCAGGGTCAGCGGGCCGGCGCACGCGCGCATTTTTTTTGTGGAGGCTGAAGTCAACGGCGTGGTCGCCGGCAGCGGACAGGGGGTAAGCAAACGCGACGCGGAGCAAACCGCCGCGCAGGACGCCCTGAACCGGATGCTGGCAAAGGGGACGGCGCTCCCGTCCAGCCGGCCATAAGCGGTTTAACCGGCCGGTCAGCCGCCGGCCCCTACGATCTCGCCCATTTTAAAGATCGGCAGGAACATTGAAATCACGATGCTGCCGATGGTAACGCCGAGGAAAATCATCAGGAGCGGCTCAATCAGGGAAGTCATGCCGTCAAGCATCACTTCAACTTCGTCGTCATAAAAGCCGGCGATATTCTGCATCATTTCGTCAATCTTGCCTGTCTTTTCGCCGGCGGAGAGCATATGCACCAGCAGTTTAGGGAAGCAGTGGTACTTGATCAAGGCCCCGGAGAGCGGTTCTCCGCGTTCCACGGTGCTGCGCGCTTCCATGATAACGGTTTCAAAAACCTTGTTGCCGGTGGCGCGCGACACGATTTCCATGGCCTGCAGAATCGGCACGCCGCTTTTCAGAAGCTGGGCGAAAGTTCTGGCAAAGCGGCTGGTGGCCACTTTCCGGTTGAGCTCGCCGATAATCGGAAACCTGAGAAAAAACGCGGATAATTGATAAGCGCCGGTCGCGGTCTGTTTCCATTTCTTGAAAACGATGATGGCGATCGCGATCAGCGCCACTATGAAAATCCCGTATTTTCTGAGCGCGCCGCTCAAGTCCACCATGAATTGGGTCGGCCCGGGGAGTTTTGCCCCGAAATCAGCGAACATGCCGGCGAAAACCGGGACAATAAACAGGATCATGGCAATAGCGATTGACACGGCGATGAAAAGCACAACCACCGGATAAGTCATGGCCGATTTAACCTTGCGGGTCAGCCGCGCGGAATTTTCCAGGAAACCGGCCAGCCGCCCGGCCGTTTCGCCCAGCTGGCCCCCCGATTCCCCCGCCTTGATCATGTTGACGTAGAGCTGGTCAAAAACCGCCGGGTAATGCTGCAAGGCCTCGGAAAAGGAAGCGCCGGCCTGCAGGTAATTTTTAAGCCCGAGAATAACCGTCCGGAAGTGCTTGTCGCTGGTTTGATCCTCCAGGGCGTCAAGCGCCTGGATGAGGGGCATTCCGGCCAGCAGCATGGCGGAAAGCTGACGGGAAAAGGGCGGCAATTCCTTCGCCTTGATTTTGTTTGCGCCGAATACTTTTTCCGCGGCACCGGCGGTTTTCTGTTCGCGCGCGGAAGGTTCATGAGAAGTCTTGAGCTGGGCCGGGCGTTGTTCGGCGGCGCGCGGCATGGCCGGCCGGGTTGCTCCCTGTTTTGCGGGCGGTTGCAGTGTGGATTTAAATACGGCCATTATTCTCCTCCGGTAACGCTTATGATTTCCTCCAGGCTTGTTATGCCTTCCCTGACTTTTTCCAGGCCGGCCATCCGCAGGGTCATCATCCCTTTTTCAATGGCCTTGTCAGACAGGACCTTTGCGTTGACGTTCTGGAGGATCAACTGGCGGATGTCGTCGTCAACCATTAAAATTTCCATCAAAGAGCTGCGTCCTTTGAAGCCGGTGTTCATGCATTTCGGGCAGCCGGTTGGCTGATAAAACTGGGCGTCTTTAAAAAACAGGTGATCAATATTATTAAGCTGGAGAAGTTTTTCGGGGATTTTTCCCGGCTTTTTGCAGGTCGGGCACAGCTTTTTATACAGCCGCTGGGCCTGGGACATGATGATTGAAGAGGAAAGCAGAAACGCTTCAATCCCCATATCGCGCAGACGGGTAATGGCGCCGGCCGCGTCATTGGTGTGCAAGGTGCTCAAAACGAGGTGGCCGGTGAGCGCGGCCTTCACGGCGATCGCGGCCGTTTCCTGGTCGCGGATTTCCCCGATCATGACAATATCGGGGTCCTGCCGCAGGATGGCGCGCAAGGTATCGGCAAAGGTTAAGCCCACGTCCTCGTTAATCTGGACCTGGTTAATTCCCGCGAGCTGATATTCAACCGGGTCTTCGGTGGTAACGATATTGACTTCTATTTTATTTAAATCCTGCAGGCAGGAGTAAAGCGTGGTGGTCTTGCCGCTGCCGGTGGGGCCGGTTACAAGAATGATCCCGTGCGGCTGGGAAATGGCATAGAGCAAAGAATCGTAAGCTTTCCTGTCCAGGCCCAGCGCGGCAAGGTTCGGGGCGAGGTCGGCCTTGTCCAGGATGCGCATCACGATTTTTTCGCCGTGCACCAGCGGCAGCAGGTTTACGCGCACGTCAACCTCCTTGCCCAGCGCCTTTACCTTGAAACGCCCGTCCTGCGGGATGCGTCTTTCGGCAATATCCATGTCCGACATGATTTTTATGCGGGAAATAATGGCGGCCTGCAGATTCTTGGGCGGGCTGGGCACCTCGTACAGGTCGCCGTCAACCCGGTAGCGCAGGCGCAGAAGCTTTTCCATAGGCTCAATATGAATATCGCTCGCGCGCCGGCGCAGGGCCTCAACCAGGATTGAATTCACGATGCGGATTACCGGCGCCCCCTCGGCGCTTTCCAGCATTTCATCAAGACTGACTTCCTCTTTTTTTTCGTGGCCGACCTCCACCTCGTCGTTCTCCTCCATGTTTTTGAAAATGTCCTCAAGATCGGGCGAGAACTGCTCCAGAAACTTTTGCAGGACTTCTTTCACATCGCGGTCGGAAGCGGCCAGCGGCTCAACTTTCAGGCCCGTCAAGGTCTGAATTTCATCTATATTGGCCGTGTTAAACGGGTCGCCGAAGGCGACGGTCATGGTTTTTCCGAAACGGGCTATCGGCACCGCGGCGATATTCCGCAGCTTATCGGCCGGAATCAACTCAAGCAATTGACTGTCGGGCGTGAAATGCGCCAGGCTGATCGGCACCATTTCAAGATATTCGGAAATGACCAGTGTCAAGTCCGTGTCCGATATTATTTTTTTTTCAACCAGATATTCTTCCAGTCTCTTGTTTTCCGCCTTGGCGGCTTCAAGAATCTCCTGGAGCCGGGCCTGGTCAATCAGGTTGCGGCGCATCAAAATTGCGCCGATTTGTACGCTGAATGACTCGCGATCCATATCCGTCCTCCCTGGCCGGCCCGCTGGTCAATGATATTTGCGGTACCTTTTATAAGCGTGAAGCATTATACTTTCCCTCATGCGAAAAGGCAATGTTATCTTGCCCGGCCGGCCCGGCGCAATGATTTTGCGTACGGCGGAAAGCAAACGCCTTTTTCGCAAACGATGGCGCTGATAAGCTCCGCCGGGGTCACGTCAAAGGCCGGAGCATAGACGCCCGCCTTGTCCGGCGCGATTTTTTTGCCGGCCATGGTGACAATTTCCTCCCGACCGCGCTTTTCAATCGGAATGTCCCGGCCGGCGCGCGCGCTTGAATCAAAGGTGGAGGTCGGCGCGCAAACCACGAAAGGCAGATGATGCGCCCTGGCCAGCACCGCCAGGCCGTAGGTGCCGATTTTATTGGCGGTGTCGCCGTTGGCCGCGATCCGGTCGGCCCCGACTATGATCAGGTCAACTTTTTTTTCCCGCATGACCCAGGCGGCCATGTTGTCGCAGATTAGCGTGGCTTTTATGCCGGCGCGCGTCAACTCCCACGCCGTCAAACGCGCTCCCTGCAGAAGCGGGCGCGTCTCATCCACAAAGACATGCAAGGCGCGGCCTTTTTCGGCGGCCAGATAAATCGGCGCCAGAGCCGTACCGTAGCACGACGCCGCCAGGCCGCCCGCGTTGCAGTGGGTCAAAACGGATTTCTTGCCTCTCATCAGCGCCAGGCCGTGCCGGCCTATTGAACGGCATACCTTTCCATCCTCCTCAAAAATCATAACGGCTTCCCGCGCCAGAGTTTTGATGATTTCATCCGGCGGCAAAGCCGCGCAGGCAACGGCCTTTTTTTTCATCCTTTCCAGCGCCCAGAAAAGATTCACGGCCGTCGGCCGCGAGGAAGCCAGGTAATCGCCGGCGCGCGCAATCGCGCGCAGCATTCCGGCGCGCCCGGCGGCGGATGCCTTCTGCGCCGCCAGCACAACACCCATGGCCGCCGCGACGCCGATCGCGGGGGCGCCTCTGATCCGGAGGGTTTTTATGGCGGCCCACAATTCTTCCACCCGCCGGATTTCAAGAAATCTCAGCCGGCCCGGCAGAAGGGTCTGGTCAACGGCGCGGATAAAACCCGGGACGATTTCCCTTTTTTGTTCCGGCACCCATGCAATGGTCAATAATGTTTTCATGTC
>JAQUQV010000072.1 GCA_028715905.1 Kiritimatiellia bacterium | reverse complement strand
GCCATGGCGGCCGAGCGCAAACGTTTGAAGAAAGCCGGCCGCGCGCTGGTTTTCACCAACGGCGCCTTTGACATTCTCCACCCGGGCCACGTCAAGTATCTTGACTGGGCGCGGCGGCAGGGAGATGCCCTTTGCGTGGGACTCAATTCGGACAGGTCGGTCCGGAGCTACAAAGACAAAAACCGGCCGATCAATCCGCAGGTTGCCCGCGCCCGCGTGCTCGCCGCGCTGGAATGCGTGGACTACGTGGTCGTTTTTGACGAGCCGGAACCAGCGAAGCTGATTGAATTGCTCGTGCCGGACGTGCTGGTCAAGGGCCGGGACTGGGCGCATTATGTCAGCGGACGCGAAACGGTTGAAAACGCCGGCGGCCGCGTGGCGCTGGCGAAGATGGAAAAGGGCTGTTCAACCAGCGGCATCATTGAAAAAATCCTTGATGCCTATCGCGGTTTCACGGCTCAGCATGATACATAACATCGCATGCTTGACAGGCGATACACAAGTTTTGTATGTTACGCAAAAAGGAAAAATAAATCAATGAGCAACGTAACCGTCAATATATCGTTTCAGGACAGTCTGCTTCGCGAAATTGACCGTGTCGCCCATGGCGAGGCCCGAAGCCGCTCGGAATTTTTACGCGAGGCGGCTCGGTTATACATCCAGCGCAAAGAGCGGTGGGCCGGAATATTTGTTCTGGGCCGGAAAATCGCCCGCGGAAAAAAACTGAAGCAACAGGATGTATCAGCAGAAATTGCCGCATACCGGAAAAACAGGGTGGCAGGTTAATGACGGCTCCGCGCATCGTGCTGGATTCCAATGTCATTATCTCCGCCTTTCTCTTTGGCGGCCATCCGGCGCGCATTGTGGAACATGTGCTCGACGGCTCCTTGCAATGTTTTGTCTCCCTGGCAATTCTGGATGAAATACGGGACGTGTTGCAAAGACCGAAGTTTGGTCTGTCATCGGAACAGGCTCTCGCGTTTATTGAGGAACTTCATAACCTGTGCCGGGCAGTAACCCCAACGGCCAGAGTCCGGGCTATTAATGCCGATCCTGACGACAACCGTGTTCTGGAATGCGCCCTGGCCGCTGACGCGGACACGATTGTCTCCGGAGATTCACACTTGCTCAATCTCGGTCAATGGCAGAACATACGTATTCTCGCGCCGGCCGAGTTCATAAGGGAATTTGAAGGACAATAACGTGCCTTGTCCGCATGGGTGCGCATAAAACCGGAATCTAACTGAAAGGCAATTATTATGGGCGGAAAATATATTGTTACCGGCGGCGCCGGATTCATCGGCAGTAATCTGATAGAGGCGCTCAACCGGCGCGGCGAGGAGCATATCCTCGTCGTTGACGATCTTGGCCAGGACGAGAAATGGAGGAACCTGGTCGGACTGAATTACGCCGATTACTGGGATAAGGACGATTTCCGCTTCCACCTGCGGAACGATTCTCTGGGAGAAGCCGATATTGTTTTCCATCTCGGCGCCTGCAGTTCCACCACCGAGCGCAACGCCTCCTTCCTGGCCGACAATAATTACCGTTTTACCTGCGAGTTGTGCGAGTGGTGTCTGCGGCACAAGGCGCGTTTTATCTACGCTTCCAGCGCCGCCACCTACGGCGACGGTTCCGAGGGATACCGCGATGATTTTGAGAAAATCGGGCGGTTGAAACCGCTCAATATGTACGGTTATTCCAAGCAGATGTTTGACCTCTGGGCACTGCGGCACGGCTTGTTTGACAAGATCGCCGGCGTCAAGTATTTCAACATTTACGGCCCGCGCGAGGCGCACAAGGGCGACATGCGTTCCATGGTCCACAAGGCTTTCTGCCAGATCCGCGAAACCGGCACCGTGCGGCTGTTCAAGTCGGAAAATCCGGATTACCGCGCCGGCGAACAGCTGCGGGATTTTATGTTTGTCAGGGACGCCGTGGAAGCGACCATCTTTCTGGCGGAAAACGGGGATGCGAACGGGCTTTTCAACTGCGGTACGGCTCAAGCGCGCACCTGGCTGGATTTGGCCCGGGCGGTCTTTGCGGCGTTAAAGCGCGAGCCGCAGATTGAATTCATTGACATGCCGGAAACGTTGCGCGCCAAGTATCAGTACCATACCGAGGCCGATGTTTCCCGTCTGCGTGCGGCCGGGTATTCCGAGCCTTTCGCCCCGCTGGAGGAAGGTGTCCGCGAATACATCGCCTGGCTGCAATCCGGGAAGCCATGACCATTGGGATATATAACACCTCAATTTTGCGGGGGATCTTTTAAAATCAACAACGAATCTTCAGTTAAATGTTCCGAAAAGCAATCCTGCCGCCTTGACTGGCGGGCGCTGGCGGAAAAGGCGCTGACTTCTACCGGCATCACGCGCGGGGAAGCGCTGGCGGTTCTGCGGGCGGATGAAAGCGATCTGCTGGAAATCCTGGCCGCGGCCTACCGCCTGCGGCGGGAAACGTTCGGACGAAGCGTGAATCTGCACGTTATTCAAAACGCGCGCAGCGGTTCCTGTTCCGAAAACTGCGGTTTCTGCAGTCAGTCGGCCGTGTCCAAAGCCGGGATTGGCCATTACCCCCTGCGCAGTGCGGAGGAAATAGCCGCCGGCGCCCGGCAGGCCGACAAGATGAACGCGGCGAAGTATTGTATTGTCACCAGCGGCCGTGCGCCCGCCGAAGATGCGGTTGAAACCATGTGCGCCGCCGCCCGGCAAATCCGCGCCGAGGGAATTAAACTGAGCATTTGCGTTTCAATGGGGCTGGCAAGCGCGGAGCAGTTGCGCCGCCTGGCCAAAGCGGGCGTGAACCGTTACAATCACAACTTGGAAACCGCGCGCCGGTTCTTTCCGGAAATCTGCAGCACGCATTCCTACGATGAACGCGCTGCCACGGTGCGCATGGCCAAGGCGGCCGGGCTGGAAGTCTGCTGCGGGGGCATTATCGGGTTGGGGGAATCCCTGGAGGACCGGGTGGAACTTGCTTTTGAATTGCGCGAACTGGGGGTTGATTCCATTCCAGTCAATCTTTTTAATCCGCGCCCCGGTACGCCTTTTGAAAAAAAACCGCCTTTGGCCGCCCTTGCGGCCCTGCGCGCGCTGGCGATGTTCCGGTTTGTCAATCCGCGCCGGGATATCCGCGCGGCGGGCGGACGCGAAGCATGCCTGGGTCCGCTCCAGCCTTTGGCTTTGTTCGCCGCCAATTCTGTTTTTACCGAGGGCTATCTCACCACCGCCG
The DNA here is from genome assembly GCA_028715905.1 of Kiritimatiellia bacterium. Classification (NCBI taxonomy): domain Bacteria; kingdom Pseudomonadati; phylum Kiritimatiellota; class Kiritimatiellia; species Kiritimatiellia bacterium. The sequence goes on along the minus strand of JAQUQV010000072.1, from coordinate 6,084 downwards.
GACAGGGGTATTCAAGGGATATGGAAATAATCCGGAGCCTCGGTTTTGAAGTCGGCCGGATTGAAGCATGAGGCGGACTTTTTCCTCATCCTGAATGCCGCGCGGGCCGCGTTCGGAAATAACGCGCCATGGCCGGAGCGGGGGCGTATCATCCGGCCGAGCCGATAAGGGCGATTGTCTTCAGCAGGAGTTTTTTCAGGTTTTCCACGTTCTGCGCGAACACGCGCAGGATGTCGGCGATCGTTACCGGTTCTTCGTCGGTTTTCCAGCAGTCATAATCGGTGGAGACCGCCACGGCCGCGTAGGGAATTTCAAGCTCGTTGGCGAGGGCGGCTTCCGTGGCGACGGTCATGTTGATCACGTCGGCCCCCCAGGCCCGGAACATCTTTGACTCGGCCCGGGTGGAAAAGCGCGGGCCTTCAATGGTAATCACCGTGCCGCGCGGATGAGAGCGCAAATCCAGCGACTTTGCGGCCGACGTCAGCTGCTGGCGCAGGAACGCGGAAAAAGGCGCGGCCATCGGCGTGTGTTTTGCGTTCTGGATGCCGGGCTCAAATTTTTCAAAAAACGAAAGCGCCCGGCGGCGCGAAAAATCAATAAACTGATCCAGCACCACGAAATCGCCGCGGCGGATTTCCTCGCGTAATGACCCGCAGGCGGACGTTGCCAGGATGTGCGTGCAGCCCTGTCCCTTGAGGGCGAAAATGTTGGCGCGGTAGTTGACCTGGGTTGGCGGGCAGGTATGCCGGCGTCCGTGCCGCGCCAGCATGGCGACTTCAACGCCTTCAATTGTTCCGCAGGTCAGCGGCGAAGTTGTTTCCCCGTAGGGCGTTGAAACATGGATGTCTTGCGCGTCCCGCAGTATTTGCGGGTCGTCAAGTCCGGATCCGCCGATTATGCCGATTTTTGCCATAGCTTGTTTTCTCCTTTTGAGGTTGCTCCCGGGAAATTTTTCCATAAAGTTTTGACAGGATTGTTGGTTCGGGATATAGTAATTCAGAAAAGCGCCGTGTAAACAAAAATCCTTTCCGGCGTTCATCTCATTCCGGGAGAAAAAATGAATTGGCGGCAGTTTATTCCCACCGTGATCACCCTGCTGGCGATGCTGTGCGGTTTTTTCAGCATCCTGCTGGCCATTGAAGGCGAAAAACATTTCCTGCTTTCGGCGCAGTTTATCATGCTGGCCATGGCTCTGGACGGCCTGGACGGCAATCTGGCCCGGCTCCTGAAGGGCACTTCGCCCTTCGGCGCGGAACTGGACACTTATGTGGATTTGACCGCCTTCGGCCTGGCGCCGGCCATTCTTATTTACCAGGTGGCGCTGCAAAGACACGTTGACTGGCGCATTCTGATGACCTCGCTGGTGGTGCTCTCGGGCGTTATCCGCCTGGCGCGTTTCAAGGCGCACGACCCGGCGCGCGGTCAGGCCGGCTACTGCGGACTTCCCATCACGGCCAGCGCCGGTTGGGTGGCTATTTTTGTCCTCCTGAGCGAAACCAAGGTCTTTGCTGAATTTTTCCAGCTGGGCTACGGTCCGGTTGGAGTTTTGTTCCTGGGCGGGGTGCTGGTGATGATCACCCTCCAGGTTTCCAACGTGCCTTATCCGAAACCGACAAAAATACCGAGCGTTTTCGTGCTGTGCGTGGTGTTGGTTCTGTTGTTGTTTTTCACGGGCAGCAGGGCCGCCACTGCCGCATCCCTGCTAATTCTCGGCCTGGGAGTGGTCTATGTGATTTTCGGCCCGCTTTTTATGAGAAGGATGAAACGCCTGGCATTTGCAGACGGAAACATTAACAACGGAAATGCCGGCGCTAAAAACGGATTTTGGTTTTAATTTATGGATGGGGACATAAAACAACGGCTGGCAAAGATTAAAAAAGACGTGGAATCTTATATTGATTATCTGCGCGAAAATAATGTCACTGAAATAATTTCTTTTGCCGGCGGCCGGAAGGGAAACAATGCCGTTTCCGGCCGTCCCCCGGTTTCCGCCGCCGGCCGGTCCGTGCCCCCCGCTCCGGCCGCGGAAAAACAGGCGCCGGAAAGCCCCGCCGGGCCGCCCGAAGAGGAATTAGAGGCAATCGCCGCCCGGGTCGCCGCCTGCTCAAAATGCGCGCTTCATAAAACACGGACAAAAACGGTTCCGGGGCAGGGGAACTGCCGGCCGGATATTCTTTTTATCGGTGAAGCTCCGGGTGAGGATGAAGACCGGCAGGGGATAGCGTTTATCGGCCGGGCCGGCCAGCTGCTGACCCGCTTGATTGTCCGGATGGGATACGCGCGCGAAGAGGTTTTCATCGCCAACATCATCAAGTGCCGGCCGCCGAACAACCGGAAGCCTTTGCCGGAGGAAATGAAAACGTGCCTGCCTTATCTTGAGCGGCAGATTGCCGTTTTGAAACCAAAAGTCATGGTTCTTCTGGGCGCCACCGCGCTGGATGGTCTTATACCTTCCAACGTGCCGGGGAGAACAATCTCAAGAACGCGCGGTAAATGGCTTGAATATCAAGGCATTCCTGTCATGCCGACTTTTCATCCTTCCTATCTCCTGCGCAACCAGTCGGCCATGTGGGACGTGTGGGCGGACATGGAAAAAGTTCTGGCGCATCTCGGCCGCAAAGCGCCGCCCAAAAAATAACCTTCAATCTGTTCTTTCTGCCTCTCGCATGATTTCGAGTCATGCACGTTAAACCAGGCTCTGCCATCCCTCCGGCGTTCATTATCAAGCACTTATAAAATATGCCGTTTTTAGTACTTGACTGTTTGCTACATTTTGACCAGAAAAGACGATGCTCTGGATGGGAATCACCCCAACAAATCTATCGCGTCTTTTCATAACCAATGGAGCAAACTATGCAATCAAAATTAAACCAACCGACGTGGCCAAGGATACGAAAGCGTAAAACAAAAGTCAAGAAACACACGTATCATTATTGGGTTGTCGATTGCGGCGTTGTTGACGGCAAGCGCATAACTTACACGTATAAGTCAAAAGCCGATGCCGAATTGATGGCGCAAAAGAAACGCATCGAACGAAATAAAATCGGCGCCGACGCTCTTCGACTCAATGAAGATCAGAAAAAGGAAGCCGTCCTTGCCTACCATAAGCTTAATGGGCGTGCTACCCTTGTGGATGCGGTTGAAACCTTCCTGCAACATTCGCCGCAAGATGGTGTAAAACGAAGTGTCAAGGAAGTGTTTGATGAATACCTTGAATCCAAACGCAAAGCCAATCGGCGTCCCCTCACCATCCGTGACGCCCGCCAGAAAGTTCAGCGGTTTGTTGCCCGCTACGGCAAATCCCTGATCCATGAAATAACTGTCCACGATATTGAAAAGTGGCTTGATGACCTTGGTCTGACCCCGGTATCGCGCGAATGCTATATGCGTAACCTGCGCGCATATTTCCAGTATGCGGTGAAGCGGGAATACATCCGGACCAATCCTGGCAGTAAGATCGAAAAAACGCATTTGGATAACAAATCGCCAAAAGTCATGCCGGTTGATGATGTCAAAAAACTGTTTGGCGTTGCTGAGAAATCAGTTCCAGAACTTATCCCATATCTCGCGCTGTCTTTTTTTGCCGGCTTGCGTCCTGCGGAAACCCAAGAAATAACTTGGGATAATATTGACCTTGAAGGCCGGATCATTCGGGTCATCCCTACCGTTGCCAAAACGCGTCGCCAGCGATTTGTTGATGTTTCCGAGAATCTCTTTCAGTGGCTTACCCGATATCGGAGTCTCGGTAAAATATATTATTCCCGCATGGCATTTATCAAGGTTCGGCAGTTGGCTGGCATTACGTGGTCGCCCGATATTGCCCGCCATTCTTTTGGATCATATCACCTAGCCCATCACGAAAATGTCCAAAAAACCTGCCTGCAAATGGGTCACACCATGCCTGATGTCCTGTTTAATCATTACCGTGGTCTTGTCAGACGTGAAGATGCCACCCAATATTGGCTGATAACACCACAGGCAAAAAGTAACGTTATTTCGCCAGCCCATTAACAGCCCTTAACTTAACATGAGGGGGGGGGGCATATCCTTGATCGTGAATGACGTTTACCCTCTCGGATACAAGGCGAAACTTTAATAAAGGCGGTCTTCATGGCTATGACATGAAGCAGAATAAAGCGGTGGGAGCTGTTCTTGCGACAATAATATTGGCCGTTGTTGTTTGGGTGATAACGAACCAAACACAGCATCACGAACAGACAATCTCACCATGCCCCGAATTCATGGTCATTGATCAGAACGGCCATTATTCTCTGAACCGGAGCTTGGTTACCCCTGAAAATGCCGACGCCATCAATCTCTGCCTCCGGCAAGTCTGTATCAATAACGTACATATCGCTCACGACTTTTCAGAACTCATGCCGCCTCAATTGCCTTCCTGACCGGCTTCTGCGAACTCTTAAAAAAACTTCAACAGGGTTAACATGGGGTTATCGCGTTACTGGCGGCTGAAGCGTACCGATAAAACGCGCCAGAACTTCGTAGGCTTGATTCAAATCTTCAGTCAATCCACATTCTGCGGCCTGCGCGGCAAACGGCCTTGCCCAGGAAAGCGGCGGCTGAACGACGTTCATATCGAGCGGATGAGTTTTACGTCGTTGGAAAGTCTTGTGTAAAGCGTTTATCGTTTTCTCTCGATGAAGCCGGCCTTCCTTTATCAGCAATACCATATCCACCAAATCGCGGGAACGTGAGTTCTCGATATTCTCGCCGCGGGGTAACGTATAGGCGTGATATTTTTCGGCAAATAATTGTTCCCTGGACATCACCGTGAATGATCCCGGCGCAATGTCGGCAAATTTGAGCCAATCAGGAGACGCGACTTGTTCCAGCGGTTCAATGACGACATCACCTAGGCCGGCATCCAGATGAAACCGGACAAACAGACGCCCCGCCATGCGGCTTTCGACAGGATAACGAAAACCACCATAAGGCGCGCCATCCAAATCGGCAATCGGTTCGCCGATGATAAACATGAAGCGGTCGCCTAAATCCAATTCCGCGGCTTGTTGCAATAGATCCAGCATCGAACGGCGCTGGTCCTTGGCGCTGAACCCCGGCTTGGTTCGGTGAAACGCCAAGTCAATATCACGAGTAGTACGCGCCATGGTCAGTCGCAATTCCATGGCATAACCGCCTTTCAATATCCACGGTGAAGAAGCTTCATGGAAAATGCGGCATAACAGCCGATCAAATGCCACCTGCCGCCGTAAGCGCTGGAGATCAATGTTCTCCTTGGCAGCCCTTTGCTTAAGACGGGCTTCCAACGAGATACGAAAGGATTCCGGCGTGTATTCTCGGTTGCCTGACTTCACGAGATTTCCTTGTCAAGGAGAGCCAATAAAGGCTCGTTATTAGATAGTCGTTTGATGGCCGTCCTGGTGATCAGCCCGCGCTGAAGCGCCTGTTCCAGCGCCTGCTTAATGATATGGCGTGAGGTTTTGTCCTCCGCCATCAGATCAAGAATCGTCCGCAGGGGACGTGTGACCTTAAACCCTGTCATTTGTTCAATGTCCCGGTCATCAATATCGGCCTTATGCAGGATCAGTATCGGCGGGATGGCGCCGTTTCGTCGGAATGAATACGGCACCGTCATATGCAGTTTGGCCGGCATAACATCGGAAAGCTCATAAATACTCAGTGCCGTGACATGGGAATATACGCCTTGAGGAGTATCTGTCCGATTCCTTGACCAAAGCGACCATTTCACGAGATCGGATTGTGGCGAGGATGGAAAGCGTGCCAGCCGATAAATACCCCGCTGTTCTCTGATCCAATTGCCGGCATGCACATGATAGGGATGCGTATTTTCCGCGTACCCGGCCTGTTTAGCCTGCTTTGTCGTGAAATACCCCTGTTGAATCTCGGCAATTCGATAAAGGTTCTTGTTAGTTGATAGAGCCATAAAACCCCATTGCTAAATACCTCAAATAATTTGAAGTATTATGTATTTGCCATTTAATTGCAATGTTTTTTAATTTGCGATTTTATGGGATACGATCGGATAAACTCCAGAAGGTTATCGGCGCCCATCACGTTCACCCGCTTTACTGAGCGGCGAATCAA
>JAQUQV010000071.1 GCA_028715905.1 Kiritimatiellia bacterium | reverse complement strand
GCGACCTGAAGGTAACCGTGGCGACCACCGGCGTCATCAAGCCCCAGAACCGGGTTGAAGTCAAGCCGCCGCTCGCCGGCCGGATTGAAGAAGTGCTCGTTGACGAAGGCGCGGCCGTCCGCAAGGGCCAGATTCTGGGCCGGATGAGCTCCACCGACCGGGCGGTCCTGCTGGACGCGGCGCGTTCAAAAGATGAAAAAGAGCTTGCGCACTGGGAACAAATGTACAAGCCCATGCCGATTGTCGCCCCGATTGACGGCGATATCATCGCCCGGAGCGTGGAACCCGGCCAAACGGTCACCGCCAACGAAAAATTGTTTGTCATGTCCGACCGCCTGATTGTCCAGGCACAGATTGATGAAACCGATATCGGCCGCGTCCGGCTCGGCCAGAAGGCGGAATTGACGCTGGACGCCTATCCCGCCAGAGCCATCAAAGGGATTGTGGACGCCATCGCCTACGAGGCCACAACCGTCAATAACGTGACCATGTATTATGTTGACGTTCTCCCGGAAAGCGTGCCCGCTTTCATGCGCAGCGGCATGACCGCCAATATACTGATCGTAACTTCAACCACCAACGGCGTGCTGACGCTTCCGACCGGCGCCGTGCATTCCAGCGGCAAGGAGACGATTGTCTGGCGGGCCGACCCTGCCAACCGCGGCAAAATAATCCATGCAAAAATCCAGACCGGGATGAACGATGGAAAAAAAATTCAAATCATTTCCGGCCTGGAGGAGGGCGATTCCGTGCTGGTTGCTTCCGTCCGCCTGCCGGAATCAAAAAAAGACGCCGCCAATCCGTTCAGCCCGTTCCGGCGAAGATAATCGCACAAGAAAAAATTCACGGGAAACTTTAAACGTTCAACGTTCAACAGGGTAGAAAACGAACCGTTGATGTTGAATGTTCAACGTTGGAAGTTGAGAATTTCCTTAAAACATGATTCGCCTTTCCAACGTTTTCAAGACTTACGACCGCGGGGAAACCGCGGTGCATGCCCTGCAGGGGGTTTCGCTTGAAATAGCCGAGGGCGAATTTGTCGCGGTCATGGGGCCTTCCGGATCGGGCAAATCAACCCTCCTGCATATTCTCGGCCTGCTGGATGTGCTTGACGACGGCAACTATAATCTCTTCGGCCATGACATCCACCATCTTTCCGACGACGCCCTGACTGGAATACGAAACACTTCCATCGGCTTTGTCTTCCAGCATTTCAACCTTCTGCCGCGCACCACCGCCCTGGAAAACGTCTTGCTGCCGGTTCTCTATGCCCACCACAAGCCAAACCCGGAAGCGGGCCGGCAGGCCCTGTCGGCAATCGGTCTGGCCGACCGGATCACGCACCGGCCCAACGAGCTTTCAGGCGGCCAACAGCAGCGCGTGGCCATCGCGCGCGCGTTGATCAACAATCCGCGCCTCATACTGGCGGACGAGCCGACCGGCAATCTGGATTCAAAGAGCGCCGGAGAAATCATGGAAATCATCGCCGGCCTCAACCGCGCGGGATTGACCGTGGTGATGGTAACGCACGAGGAGGATATCGCCCGTTATGCCGGCCGCATAATCCACATGCGCGACGGCATGATCCAGCGCGACGAGCCGAACGCCGCAAGGCGGAAGATGGAAACACGGAATCCGCAAATCAGCGGACGGCCATCGCCCCCCCCCAGCCGGAATCCGCCAACCGCGAGTTCCGGTCAAAACGGCTGGAAATCCCTGGCCGCCGGCACGGCCGCCAATCTGAAGCAGGCCTGGCGGGCATTAAGGGCCAACAAGGTCCGCGCGGCTCTCTCCATGCTCGGCATTTTGATCGGCGTGGCGGCGGTAATCGCCATGCTGGCCATCGGCCAGGGGGCCAGAAAATCAATTGAGGACCAGCTCGCCAGCATGGGATCCAATCTGCTGACCATGCGCTCCGGCCCGCCGCGCACCGGGGGCGTGAGAATGTCGGAAGGCATGATCACCCGTTTCACCCGCGAGAACATCGCCGACATCAAGCGTGAAATCCACACCGTCAGCAATGCCGCCGGCGTGGTCTACGGCCGCGGCCAGGCAACCTACGGCGGCAAGAACTGGAACACGCGGGTCATGGGCGTGGAACCGGTTTACGCCCCCATGCACGCTTCCAGACCGATCGTCGGCCGCTTTTTCAACGAAAACGAAATGCTCGCAAAGGCGCGCGTGGCGGCCATCGGCATGACTCTCGTCCGCGAGCTCTTTGACGGCGCAAACCCGCTCGGCGAATATGTCAAAATCAACAAGGTCAATTTCCAGGTCGTCGGGGTCCTTCCGGAAAAGGGATCAACCCACTGGTGGGACCAGGATGATCTCATCATGATCCCGCTCACCACCGCCATGGACCGTCTGCTTGGAACAAAATATCTTCACCTGATTGAAATAGAAGTGGCCTCGCAGGCCGACATGGAAAAAACCCAGGAACAAATCCGCGAGTTGATCATCCGCACCCACCGCCTGCCGCCTTCGCGGCACGAGTCGTTTGACATCCGCAACATGGCGGAAATCCAGGACGCCCTGACCGAAACAAGCCGGGTATTGTCATGGCTTCTGTCGGGCATTGCGGCGGTTTCCATGCTGGTCGGCGGCATCGGCATCATGAACATCATGCTGGTCTCGGTTACGGAACGCACGCGCGAAATCGGCATCCGCAAGGCGGTCGGCGCCAAGCGCCGCGACATCATGATCCAATTTCTCACCGAGGCCCTGGTCATCAGCATTTTCGGAGGGCTGATGGGCATTACCTGCGGCTGGCTGATCAGCCTGGGGGTTTCGTATTTCGCGGACTGGGCGTCAATTGTGACAGCATTCTCCATCACGCTGGCGGTCTCCTTTTCAGCCGCCATCGGCGTTGTTTTCGGCCTCTGGCCGGCGCGCAAAGCCGCGGTTTTGAGCCCGATTGACGCGCTGCGCTACGAATGATGTTTTCGGCCGGCTTTTCAAATCGGCCACCTCCATCGCCTTGGTTAAACCGCCAAAGGGACAACTGTGTTTGATAGACGTAGGAGCCGCATCCCCATGCGGCGATTCCAACCAACAGATGCGTCGCCGAGCAGGGGTTCGGCGCCTACCTTGATTTTGCGCCATCCGGTCAAAATTCTTTTGCAAATAGCTCAATGCTTATCAGGATCCAATCCGGTCCGCCGCTGAGACCAACGGCGGAAAACTGTCAACGTATTAATCCGGCAACGTGGCGCGCGATGGCGGGCGAGGCCGTCAAGGCCGGCGATTCAAGCCCGATAAGATTGATCAGGCCGGGCAACCCGCGCGCCGATTCCTCGCGGATGACAAAATCGCGGAAAGACTCCCCGGCGGTTTGCAGTTTGGCGCGGATGCCGGCCATATCCGGCTGGAGATCTTCATATTCTATGAAGGGCAGGTATTTCCGGGCGCTGTCATAAAATTCACGGCGATGGGCGGCATCCACGCCGTAAGTCAGCTCATCCACATAAAAGGCATTGGGGCCGAGTTTCAGGCTGCCATCCAGTTTCAACACGCTGTGCACTCCGAGACTGATGGCGGTCGGCGCCGGATAAACCAGATGCGAAAGTTTTCCGCGATGGCGGGACGCCACCGAAAAATATTCGCCCTTGCAGGGATGAAGGCGGTACCCGGCCGCATCAATGTCAATGCCGGCCAGGGCGGCCACGGCATCGGAACGCAGGCCGGCCGCGTTGACAAGAATTTCACAGCCGATGTTCAGCGTTGCGCCGGCCGCGCCGCGCGTCTCAAGCAAAAATCCATCCGCGGTTTTTTGCACACCGGCCGCTTCGCACCCGTAAACGATGGTTACCCCGGCCGCGCCGGCCGATTGCGCGAAAAAACTCATCAGGCGATGGGAATCCACGATGCCAGTGGCCGGACTCCACAAACCGGCCGCGGCCGACACCCGCGGCTCCATGCCCGAAATGTCCTTCCTGCTCAGAAGCCGGAGGCCGGGAACGCCGTTCCGATTGCCCTGGTCAAAGAGAAGCTCAATTTTGTCCTTCTCGGTTTCATTGGCCGCCACAATGATTTTTCCGGGAAAGGCGTGGGGGATGCCGTGCTTCCGGCATAATTCACGCAGCAGATGGTTGCCTTCCACGCATAACCGGGCTTTCAACGAACAAGCCGGATAATACATCCCGGCGTGGATCACTTCGCTGTTGCGCGAGGAAGCCTCCCGCCCGAAACTCTCGTGCCGCTCCAGAAGCACGATTTCTTTTTTACGGGATGAGAGTTCCCTGGCAACGGCCAGACCGACCGCGCCCGCGCCGATAATCACGATATCAACTTTTTCCACAGCTTAATAAAACCTTGGCTTGCCCGAAAACGATGCGCATTCGCCGGCCGTCTCCCGCCCGGCGCCGGCCGGGCGGAGAAAAACAAACGCGCAGGGTCAGACTTCGCCTTCATAACCGCTGAAAGGGACCCATGAGCTCTTTTCGGTGCTGATCACGGTGCTGTAAGTATGCAACATGCCGTAATTACTGCAGGTCACCGAGTACCAGTCTATACAGTTGTTATTGGCCAGGTCGGTCTTGATTTCATCCAGCGCGACTACGCTTGTTTTTTGTTTTGAGTGTATTTCAGCAATGACAAAATTCTGATCCTCCTCGGTCAGGAAGGAATAGACGGGGACGATGGCATGCCGATCCACTATGTCAACGATATCTTCCGGATAAACCTCCTTTTTCGGGACAACTTCAACCTGGAAAACGCTCAGTTGTCCGAAAAGTCCTTGCGGAACGCTGGCCCGGCTTGAGGGATAAGTGGTAATACAAGGCACTGAAATTCTAAAAGTAATGCTCGGCTTGCCGCCGATGGACGGAGACTTGGCGGAATAACGGCACAGATATCTGACGAGGCATTTTTCCTTGGCGACAGGCGTGCGCTTTTCAATAAAAAACGGATAGTCAAAATCAATCCTGACCATGGAGGCCTTCAGCCTTTTGCCATAATCCTTGATATTGGCGCCGAGAGTTTCGGTTCCGATCCGGTCGCGGTGTTCGTGGACTATTTTAATGAATTCATCTATCCAGCGCGCCTCAAATTCATGCATGATACGCGCGTTGACTGAAATATTCGCAATTGTGGACTGGCCGCCGGCACAATCCCTTGAAATAACTTTCATCGGAAATGGCAGGTCGCTCATGCCGACATCCACCAGAAATCTTTGCTCTTTCGCTCTCATGCTTCCCTCCTTTTTAATATTATCGCCCTGATATCTTCCTCCATAATCCGCCACCTGTCATGCCGGAAACAAAACGCCTTGATCCGCGAAGCGTCTCCCGTCAAATTCGCAAAATCCATTTTTGCGTTTTGCGGGCATTTGCATTTTAATCCAAGGAACGCAAATCGCCGGCAGATTTCGCGGATTATCCCGCGGTAGGCCGCGGGCTTTTCACTGAAAAACACGATCGCATCCGCCCCCCCCAGAATCGCCATGGCGCTGCCGATCCATTTTACGACATTGTAGCAATAAAACCCGCGGGCCGCAATTTTTTTAGGCTCACGCCGGTTGTTCAAGACGGAGGCCACGTCGGCGCTTCTGCCAACCAGGGCGGCAAAACCGCTCTTTTTTGAAAGCAATTCGTTTATTTCACTGAACGACATGCCGGCGGCGTGCAGATAAAACACAATCGTAGGGTCTATGCTTCCCGATCCGGTCAACGAGAGAATTCCTTCAACCGGCGTAAAACCGGAGCTGGTCGCAAGGGGGTTGCCGTCTTTTATCGCCGAGACGCTGGTGCAATCTCCCAGGTAGACGGTTATAATTTTTGACTGATGGCCGGCAAGGCGGGGCTTGATTTGTTTCAACAGCCAGCGCTGGCTTAAACCGTAACGGCCATAACGCCTTATGTTCTCCCGCTGGAGCCGATAGGGAATGGCATAATTGCGCGCCGCATACGGCAGCAAGTTGAAAAAAGCCGTGTCGCACAAAAGAACATGGGGAACATCGGGCCGCTTTTTCATCCAGTAACCGGCAATTTTAAAGGTTAAATCGTTGTAGTCCGGCAGGAACCTGACGCATTTGGCGGCCTCGTTGAAATTCTGCGGCGTTAACAGGACGGCAGGCTTGGTTATGCGGCTGCCGCCGTGATGCAAAAAATATCCGACGGCCTCAAGTTCTTCCGGGCAGTCCGCGCAATCCCCGATATCATCCAGCCGCAGCCCGGAATCAAGCCGGCGGCGGCCGCGGATGACGCGGCCGCGCCGGACCGCACGCCAGCAGAAGCTTCGGTTATCACCGGAAAACATCAGAATCATAAATTCCGCTCCAGCAGTTTTAAGCCTTCCAGACAAATGATTCGTTCCTCATCGTTGGGAACGGAGAGAATGCTCAAGGCCGACCTGGCGGCATGGAGCTCAACAATTTGGTCGCTCCTTGCCGCGCGATTTTTATCTTTGTCCAAGACGATTCCGGACCAGCCCATGTTTTCGCACACTTTTTCCCTGACCAGCCAGTTTTGGACGCCGATGTCGTCAGTGAACACGAGCGCGTCAAGGCCGCCAAGGACCGCGACGTAACTCCCCAAATATTCCTTCAATCTGTGAATATACATCCCAAAGGCGCGCTTGGCCTGCTTTTTATCCTTTTTCTCAATAATGTCGCGCAAGTCGCTGGAAAAGCCGGAAAGGCCGATAAGGCCGCTTCTTTTCTCAAGCATGTCCAGCAGATAATCGGGGCGGTACCCGTAGGTTGTCATAAGATAAATCGCAAGCATAGGGTCTATGTCGCCGCAGCGCGTGCTCATGACAAGGCCGGTCAGCGGCGAATACCCCATGGATGTATCTATGGAACGGCCGCGCCTTATCGCCGCGATGCTTGAGCCTCCGGTCCCGAGATGGCAGATTATCATCTTCAATTTATCGGCCGGAATTTTCAAATGAGCCGCCGTCTTGCCCGTCACATCCAGATAGGAAAGTCCGTGAAAACCGTATTTGCGAAAGGCAAATTTTTTGACCACTCTGCCGGGCAGCGGATAAGTATAGGCCACCGGCGGCAGCGCGGCATGGAAGGCCGAGTCAAACGCCGCGTATTGTCTCACTTCCGGCAGAATGCTTTGCGATGTCCGTATCACGCTCATCGCGATGGGATTATGAATCGGGGCCAGCGGCAGGCAAGACTGCAGCTTTTTCAGATTATCCGCGTCTATAAAAGCGGACTTGTCAAAAAGAATTCCGCCATGCACAAACCTGTTCCCGATCAGGTCTATTTTTATATTGTTTTTCCGGATATAATCAAAAACCAGCCGCGCCGCTTCCTGGTGGGTCCGGAGGGGAATGACGTCTTTCAAGGTCTTCCCTTTAAAATTATAAACGATAAAGGACGGCTTGCTGCCTTTTACGCCAACCCGGTGGGCCTTGCCGGAAATAAATATTTCCGGCTTGCCGCGCTTGTCCGTCCGGAAAATCTTGTAGGAGAGAGATGAACTGCCGCAATTAAAAACCAGGATATGCAGTCCGGCCTTTGCGCCGCGGGACGATGCATGGCGGAAGTTGGATGATATAATGGCCATGACGGAGCTTCGCTCCTTAATTGCGTCCATCTTAGCCGGGCAAAAAAATTATTTCAACATTTATAAGGAGCGATTGTCCGGAAGATTTAAGCCCGTATTGGCTCATTATTCACTGCGGCGGCTGTGTTTTCAACCGGCGCGAACTGCGCGCGCTTCAATATATCCTCCCACAATCAGAAAAACGCCTTGGCCATCTTGAGGATTCCCTGGCTCCAGGGAACGCGGTGCGTAACGCCGGATGAAGCGCCCGACAGCCGGTCAATATTCGCGAGATACCAGCGGTAGTTGCGGAGCAGGGCGTCCCGGTTGGAATATTTCGGAACAAAACCCAGTTTTCTTTCCGCTTTTTCAATGGAGACAAACGATTCCTTGCCGGCTGTTTCGTAAATCCACTTGTACAACGGCGATACCCCCATCATCTCCAAAAGGCGCAGGGCCAGAATCGCCGGCCGCTCCGGCAGGGAAACGACCCTTTTGCCATGACCGGCCTCGTCCAGCACGGCCTGAAAATCGGAACGCGGCGTTCCGAATTCCCTTGCGCCGATGTTAAACGTGTCGTTCACGGCATTTTCCGGCAAAGTGGCGCAAAGCCAGATCGCCTCGCACAAATCTTCCACGTCCAGATATTGATAGGGGTTATCGCCCTTCCCCAGAATGGGAAAATTATGTCCCTCGCGCGCCCATTCGTAAAGCATGGCAAAGACGCCCAGCCGCTCCGGACCGACGAATGATTTTGGCCGCAATATCGGCAGGCACATGCCGCCGGCGCGGTATTCCCCGCAAACAGCCTCCGCGAGCGCCTTGGCCTCGCCGTACGGCCCGACCCCCTTGAGCTCATCGGTCTCAAGGAGCGGATGATGGTCGGGAATGCCGTAGACCGCGGTGGAGGAGATGTGGATGAAACGCTCAACTTTTTCCCGCGCGGCCTCCTCAATTACCATCCGCGTGCCCTCCACATCGGTGGAATAAATATCAACCGGCTTGTAGAGCGGCAACGCGGCCGCCGCGTGCACCACGATCCCAACGCCTTCCATGGCCGTTTTCACATTTTCCTTATTGCGAATGTCGCCGCGGATAACCCGCACCCCTTCCTTCACGTCGGGATAATCAAAAGGCGCCGCATCAAGAACGGTTACCCGCTGTTGTCTGGCCAGCAAATAGCGGACAAGATTAATGCCGAGAAATCCGGCGCCGCCGGTGATCAAAAATGATTTAGTCATTGGAGTCTTGCCTTGCTTGGCTCGCACGCGCCGGCCGTTTGGCCTTTGCCAAAAAGGCGTAAAAACCGTCTTCATTCACATGCCGCGCGACCGTTAAGCCGGCCTTCGCAAAGAGCGCGCGCATGCCCGCCTCGTCCGGCATGCGGTCATGCTTGACCGCCCGGTGGGAATGGGCGTGATGATGGTTCAAGGCTTCCGGAGAGTCAAAATGCGCCAGCAACAGCCAGCCGCCAGACTTCAGGACGTTTTGCATGGAACGCAGGGCTTTTGGCTTGTTTCTAAAATGCGGAAAACACGAGAAACAGAATGCGCCGTCGCATGACTTTGCCGCCAGCGGCAGGTCATGGACGTCCGCCGCGTGAAATTCCAGGCGCGGGTCCTTGTGCAGACTGCGGTTGACCGCGATCATTTTCTCGGCGTAATCAACCTCGTGCAGTTTTCCTTTCGCGCCCAGCCGCCGGAGAATATAGGGAACCAGCACCCCGCTCCCGCAGCCGGCGTCCAGAATAACATCGTTCTTTTTTATGGGGGCAAGCTCAAAAAGGCGCCTGAACTCTCGCTGAAAACGGCGGCGGCCGGCGGCCTTCCGGCCAAGATACCACATGTCCATCCATTTTTCGGCGTGGCGGTTGAAAAATTCCTTTTGCCGCTTAATTATTATTCGCTGCTTCATCGGTTTTTACCTCCTCTTTTCGTTTGCGCCTTTCAGGTGAAATCAGGAACGCCAGCAGATACATGCCGGAAGAAACCAGAACGACGCTGCCGCCGGTGGGAATATCCCAGACATAGGAGAACACGAGGCCGGCCAGACAGGCGCCGATGCCAAGCAGGGCCGAGAGCAGAAAAATCACCGGCAGACGGAACGACAACAAACGGGCCGTGTTGGCCGGATTGACCAGGAGGGCGAAGATCAGCAATCCGCCG
>JAQUQV010000070.1 GCA_028715905.1 Kiritimatiellia bacterium | reverse complement strand
CCCGACCGCGATTTCGTCGGCGATCAGGAGAATGTCATGCGCGCGGCATAAAGCGGCCAGTTTTTTCAGGTATTGCGGGCTGTAAATCCTCATGCCGGCGGCGCACTGGCAAAGGGGTTCCACGATATTACATGAGTTTAACAAATCAAGCAAATTCAGCTATCCAGCAATTTTATTTGACAACCATTGTTTTACTGTAACATATTCATTCAAGTCCGTGGAAGTTTTGGACTTCAAACGATCAATGGGTTTCATTCATCGTCATCGGCGAGGTCGCGCTCCAGGAGCGAGGCCTGGATTGGAGCGATCTTGCGGTAGACTCTGGCCGGCGGCAGGCGGACGCCGTCCACGGTCAGCAGTTTGTCAACTTTAACGCCGAAGAGCCGCTCATTCTCCTCCAGCACCGGCTTGATCAGCGCCCAGTCCGCCCTGGATAATTCCACGATATGGCCGCCGTTTAATTGCGGCGGGATGACGGTCTGGCGCGGGTCGCGGATGTAAAGCGCGCCGCCCGAGGCCAGGGAAAAAAGATTGGAGCCGGGGTAGGGCAGCGCCAGCGGCTCCCAGGCGCCGTTGTCAAGGAAGGCGATGCCGTTGACAATGACAAATCCGCCGCCATTCAGGGGATCGCCGGCCATGAATGATTCCGCGAGAAAATCCAGACAGGTGCCGTTGATGACCACGCGCGGCCGGCCCACGGCGTTGATCAGCGGCCGGCCGGCCGCGTCCCCCATGACAAAAACCGATCCGCCCTTGGCGCCGTACATGAAGGTCTGTCCCACGTTGCCGTAAACAACCAGCTTGCCGTTTTTGAGGATCTGGGCCAACTGGTCCTGGGCGTCGCCGTGGATAAACAATTCGCAGCCGTCCATCCCGCTGGCGGCGTAGTCACCCGGGCTTCCGTATAAATCAACGCGGATATTTTCGCTGTTTGGGCCGAACCCGCACCCATGGAAACGCTGTCCGTGCAGGCCGTAGACGATGAATTGCCGCCATCCCGTTTCGGCCGCCTTTACCAGCAGCATGGCATCGCATTCTTCTCCCTCGGGGGGAAATCCGCGCGCGTCAACCACGAGCGCATTTTCGCCCTGAACCGGCGCGCGGAGTTTGTTCCGCGTTTCCCAGGTTATCCTGCGGAAACCGTTTGCGGACGGGGCGGCGTGGTCAATGGGCGGCGTTCCATCCAGCAGGCGGACAATGCCGTTCCGGATAATTTCCAGCACGGAGCTCCGTTTTTTACGGCCGAGGTCATAGCGCCGGTCGTGCAACGAGGTCAGAACGTCAAGGGCCGCGCGCGCCGTTCCGGCCGCGCCCCGGGAAGCGGCGACTTCAATGATGTTCTGCAAAGCCGTGAAAGAGCCGGAGGCGGTTTCGCGCGCCGTTTTTTCAAAAAGCTCTTCGGCCCGTTGTTTTTCCAGAAGTTGAAGCGCGGTTGCGCGGAGTTCGGCCGGGCCATTATCCGCCGCCGGCGCGGAGCCGTCCCATGCAACGCCGGATTTTATGGTTAGGGGCGCGCCGAATTTATTCGCGCAGGCGAGCCGGATTTGTTTGCCGGTCCCGTTCAGCGTGAAGACAAAGGCGCCGCCGTCGGTGTGGCTGCCGCCGCGCGCGTTCCAGTATTTGTCGGCCGCCGGGTGGAAGCGCTTGTCTTCTTTTGCCAGGCTTTCCAGGACCGCGTCAATCGCCTGTTTTTCGGAAGCGCACAATCCGATCTGGGTTTTTCCGTCATCGCTCATGGCGAAAACCTGGGGGCGCAGCATGGAGGTGTCGGTGATGCCCATGAGGCGGTATTCAGGTTTGTCCGGATGGCTGGAAGCGATGATAAAAAACCAGGGGCCGTCCGGCGAGCCGTGGATGTGGGCGGCCTGGATGGCGCCGTAGAGCCGGCGCTTATCCTCGGGGAGTCGGTCAAAATCCAGCTCGGTGGTCGGCGCCAGGGCTTCAATGACGTATTCAAGCGGATATTGATAGACCCTGCTCCAGAGGTCAAAAATCTGCACCGCCACCTCCGTATCCGTCAGAAATTGGGGCTCCATGTTGCGCTGGCGGAGATACTCGCACACGGAATAATAATTGGCGAAATCGCCGTTGTGCACCAGCGCCTCGTTCATGCCGATGAAGGGGTGCGCGCCGCCGGGGTGCCAGACGCGGCCCTTGGTGGGAAACCGCTGGTGCGCGATCCAGATGTGCGCCGGCATGTTTTCCATGCGGTAATACTGCGCCGTCTGCTCGGCGTATCCCACGATTTTCAGAATCAGCAGGTTGCGCGCGTGCGAGAGCACAAACGCCTTCTTTTCGCCCAGCGCGGCGTAAAATTGCCGGTTGATTTTAAACGAATTCTGCCAGATGAATTCATCCTCCGCCTGCCTCGGTTTCAGGCCGGGAAAACCGGCGGAGAATTTTTCGAGTGCCGCGGGCTTTACGCGCACGAAATAGCGTCTTACATCCGGCGGACGCGTGTCCAGGCCAAGCCCGCGGTAATCTTCCATCATGGGCGCCGCGGCGGAATGCGCCACGTCAAGGAAGGGGAGGATGAATTCCCTTTCCAACTCGTTCGTTACGCCCGAATCCAGAAAGGCGATCTGGAGGAGATAGCAGTTTTCAAGAATTTCCTGCGTTACGCCGAAATAGGCCGCATCCAGGCCGGCCGCGGCGATGCCGCCCCCTTTGCCGTTGCCGCGGTTGTGCATCTGTATGGATGGTTGAAAAATGTGCCGCCCCGGCACTTTCACGTTGGCGGCAAAGCCCACCACGCCGCAGCCGCCCTCGTCGTCGGTTTTGCGGATTTTTTCCGCGGGGTAAGCGCCGCCGCCGGCGAGGGCCGCCCGCGCGCGGATTATTGTATCCGGGATGTCGCTCATTTTTGTTCCCTCTGGTAATCAAGGTGCGTCAGGAGATCGGTGCGTCCTGTCAGTTCCGTTACACGGGTCAGGCCGCAGGCGGCCAGCAGTCCGCGCAGTTGGGCGGCGAAGGAGGCATACAGGTTGTAGAGCCGTTGAAACGCCCAGTCCGCCGTGAAAAGCGCGGCCAGTTCGGGGTCCGTGCTGGCGATGCCCCGCGAGCAGCCCCGTCCGCTTTCGCAGTTTTTGCAGCGCAGACATTCCAGCGCCACGATTTCGGCCGTGCCGATCACCACGCCGTCCGCGCCCAGGGCGATGGCCTTGAAAATATCATGGACCGTGCGCAGTCCGCCCGACGCGATCAGGACGATTTTTTCCCGGATGCCTTCCTGCGCGAGGAAACGGTGGGTTTTATTGATGGCGTAATCAATCGGCATGGCAATGTTCTTTTTGGCAATTTCCGGAGCGGCGCCCGTGCCGCCGTAACTGCCGTCCAGATGGATCACGTGCGCGCCGGCGTAATAACTGCCGACCGCCACCATCTCCACGTCCGCCGGCGTGGATACTTTCGCGGAAACCAGCGCGCGCGGATTGACGTGCTTGATCCAGTCCACGTGTTTTTTATGATCCTCAATGGAATAAACCGAATGAAACGGAAAGGGCGAAAAGAGGGCGTTGCCCGCGACCGACTCGCGCATTCTGGCAACCGCCGCGGTAACCTTGTCGCCCAGCAGGTGCCCGCCCAGGCCCGGCTTGGCGCCCTGCGCGTATTTGAATTCAACCATGCGGACACGCTGAATGGTTTCTTCGCGCACGCCGAAAAGACCGGTTGCGACCTGGGTGATGACGTGCCGGTCGTAGGGATACAACGCTTCCGGGTAGCCGCCCTCGCCGGTGCAGGTGAATGTGTTCCAGGCTTCGGCGTTGCGGGCGCGGGCCGCCATCGTGTTCTGGCTGATGGAGCCGAACGACATGCCGCCGCCGTAGATCGGCAGATCAATAACCACTTCCGGCCGGCCGTCGCCGCGCCGGTTCAGGTTCAGACGTAAATCCACCTGGTCCGGGCTGATGCCGGAGGTCTTTTCCGGCAATAAAATGCGGATGCGGTCCAGCCCGCCGCCGGACGCGCCGCAGTCGTTTTCCATTTCCATGTAAGGCAGTTGCCCGGTGGCGGCCTGGTGCCAGGTGGAGAGGATCAGATCGCCGGTCCAGCGGTAATCGCCCAGCGCCTGAAAAACGGGGTTGATCTCCACGCTCAAAGCCCGGGCCGGACATTGCAGGACGCATCCGTCTGCCGCGCGCGCGCAGGCCAATCCCGCGCAAAGGTGGGACCGCGGCCGGAGCATTTTATCGCCGCCCTTGGCGTGAACTCCGTGCGGACAGACCGCGGCGCATTTTCCGCACTGCGCGCAGTTTTCCGCGCGGTGCACTGTGAATTTCCCGATCGGATTCCTGAAGCGGGACGGCATTGTTTGAATCTGATTCATGTATAGAATTTGCCACAAAGATGCACGAAAATCACAAAATAAAAGTCAGGGTGTGCATTCTGTGCCTTTTTGTGGCTAATTAATCCTTTCTTTTCCCGAAGATCGGCGCAAAGCATTCTTTTTCCAGGTCCTTGAAGAACATCACACGCCCGATTTCGCCGCGCAACCGGCGTATCTCGCGCAAACCCATGGCGCCGAGCACCTCAATCAGCTGGGAATGCCAGGCGCCCAGCAGGTTGGTGATTCTCTGCGCGCCCCAGGCCGCGTCCATTGATTCCAGCGCCACCGGGCATTCCGCCGCGCATTGCCGGCATATCCGGCATTCCAGCGCCGCGAGCAGAGCCTCATCCATGACCGCGCCATCCGCCCCGCACGCGATCAGCTTGGCCACGTGTTCGGCCATGGCAATGCCGCCGCCGGCCAGAAGCGTGACGCAATCCCGCCGGCCGGTTTGCACGAGCGCCAGATGAATTGCGCGCACCGCTTCTTTGATAAAACGCGGGTATGATTTTGAAAACTCGCGGCCGTTCCGGTCGGCATAAACGCGCAGAACGCTTATCCCCTGATCAACAAAATGCAAAACGGCCTCCTGCGTGCGCGGTTCAAGGGGCACGGCAACGCCGATTATCGCGTCCGGCCGGCGCCGGCTCAAGGTCCGTATCCGGGCGGCCAGACGCCGGACAATTTCCGGCTCGGCTGATTCCAGGCAGAATTCAAACAGACGGTGCGGGCAATCGGGGCCGACGTCCGTTTCCGGCGCATAGCGGGCGAAGACGTGTTCGTCCGGCGATTGCGGCGCGTCGTCAAACACCAGGAGTTTAAGCTGGCGGGCCGCATGCAGCACCGCCTGTTTCACGGCGCTCCAGCGGCGCGCGGCCGGCGGCAGGTCCAGCAAAATGGGCAGAGGGGATGAGACAATCGGCGGCAATTCGTCCAGCAGTTGGCCGTCCTTGAAATGGAGGCGGCCGGGCTTGCGGCCGATGTCAATGGCGGTATTGATGTATTCGCGGCCGTGAATGCCGTCCCTCGTGGGCCGGACGATTTCCGACATGTCCGTCCACATGTCGTCAAAACCTTCGCCGGAAAAGGGCCCTTCGTAGCCGGCGCCGGATACGGGGATTTTGCCGGTGGCGGCCTGGTTCCAGAGCGAGGTGATAATTTCGGGCGTCCAGTAAGCGTTGCCCAGTTCCAGGTATTCCGGATTAAGGGCCTTGATCAGTATCCGGTTGCGGCATTCCTGGACGCAGCGCATGCAGGCCTTGCAGAGGCGGTTGGCTGAATCCACGAGTTCGCGCGGAAGAAATTTTCTGTCGGTAAAAACATCGTATATGCAGTCGCGCCGGGCGCATTGCAGGCATCCGAGGCAGCGGTTGAGTTCAATATGGTTGAGTTTGGAAACCGGCGCGAAGCGCGCCGGTTCCGGTTCAACATCAATATGATACTTGCCGCTCATCCGGCGGCCTCCGGGCGCGGCAGTAAACCGGCCTGCTCGGAAATAGCGGGCATGGCGGATTCCCATTCAACGGGCTGAACATGCACGCCGCGGATCCCCTCTATTTTTCGTATGTCGCGGATCAGTTCCACGGCGATCGCGATTCCTTCGGCTTTCTGGTCTTTGGCCTCGCTCATGCGCCGGATCAGTTTTTCAGGAACAACGACGCCGGGCACATGATTGTTCATATATTTGAGCATGCCTGCGCTTCTGGGGATGATAATGCCGGCCAGAATGGCCGCCTTTTCAGGCAGTCCTTCGGCCCGCGCCTTTTGCATTATTTCGGCGAAACGCTCAACGTCGTAAATACCCTGGGTCTGGATGAAATCGGCGCCGGCCGCGATTTTCTTGCCGAGGCGGATCACGCGGAATTCAACGGGGTCGCCGAGCGGCGTCCAGGCCGCCCCGATAAAGAGCGGCACCTCCCCCTTCACCGGGTCGCCGCCCATGAATTTATGCTCATCGCGCAGTTGCCGCAGCATCCGCACCTGGTTGATGGAATCAAGGTCGTAGACGTTTTTTGCGCCGGGATGGCCCAGGAGTTTTCCGGCCCGGCCGAATGATTGATGGTCGCCGGAAAGACACAGGCAGTTCCGGATGCCCAGCGCCACGGCCCCCAGAATATCACTCTGCATGGCGATCCGGTTCCGGTCCCGGCAGACCATCTGCATCACCGGTTCCAGCCCGGCTTGCAAACACAACACGGACGCCGCGAGCGAGGACATGCGCACCACGGCCGTCTGGTTGTCCGTGATATTGAAGGCGTCCGCCGTGCCGCGCAGAAAATCCGTTTTTTTCATTATGGCGCCGGCGTCCGCGCTCATGGGCGGCCCCATTTCGGCGGTAACGACGAATTCACCGCGGGAGAGCAGTTGTTCAAGGCGGCTTCCGGATTTCATGGGGCGGCCTCCCCGTGAATCAGCTTGCGGGGACCGCCGTCGCGGGCCGTATCCCATTCCTTGGCCGGAATAATCTGTCTCAATTGGCCAAGCTTGCCCTGTTTCGTCAGGCGTTCAACGATCTCGGCCCAGGCGCAGGGGATTTCTTCGGAGACCTCGCATTTGCCGTCGTGCGCGCCGCCGCAGGGCCCGTTCAACAGGCTCTTGCTGCAGCGGGCGATCGGGCAGATGCCGGCGGTCAGGTCCAGCACGCAGTTGCCGCACCCGGCGCAGCGCTCCTCCCATTTTGCAGGCGCGGAATGGGTGCCCATGAAAGTCGTGTTCAATCCCGGGAAAACCGGCAGGTTGGGAAACCGTTCCGCCATTTGCTGGACGCCCACGCCGCAGGCGAGGGAAAGCACGGCTTCCTCTGCCGCGATCTGTTCCGCGCAGGATTCAATCATTTCGGGCTCGCACTGCCGTTCAATGGAGCATTCGGAGATTTCAACTGGAACCATTTTCCGGTTGAACGCTATGCGCAACTGGGCGGCCAGGATTTCCACCTCTTTCTTGCCGCCGGCATGGCACTCCGCCACGCAGGTCTCGCAGCCCGCGATGACGACTTTTTTGAAGGGTTCCGCCTTGGCGATGATTTCATCAAGGGGTTTCCGTTGGGCGACAATCATGCTTTTTTCCTTTCCGGCGCGGCCGGAATTGCGCCGGCGGCCTGTCCTTCCAGATGTTTAAGTTGTTCCGCAAAAGAATTCAATTCCGCATGCAGGTCGCAATCCGGCCGGAAAGAAATCGTTTTGACGCGCGCGGGATGGATTTTTACTTCTTCCAGCAGTTGCCGGGCATATTCTGTGTGGCGGACGGCCGCCCGGGCGCCGGCCAGGGTCCGGCATTCCCCCGGCGCGCAGTGCACGACGCACACGCCGAATTCACCGTCCTCAAACGCGCGCAGGATATGGATCGGCTCAAGCTGCCCGGAGCAGGTCAGGACAAATTCGCGCACCCAGTTTTCGCTGAATAATTTCCGGCGTCCGCCGCATTGCTGGCAGCGGTAAAGAATAATATGCTTCATGTCGTTTACCCGTGAAAAGAAATAAAATGCCGGCGCCCGGCAGAATTTCTGCGCCGGCCGGCAACAAGCGGAATCAACCCGGCATTATGCCTTTTGCGGCTCAAAAATCAAATCCTTTTTGCGGCGAATAAATCCCCCGCCAGGCGGAAGAAAGCGGGGCATGAAACAAGGACCGCAAGGCGCTCGCGGAGGAGGGCGAGAATCAGCGCTTTTCCAGCCATAAGCGCGCGGAAATTTCAGGTTTTTCCGAGGCAAAACGCGCAATGCGGTAATGCGCGAAACGGTTGGCATAAACTTCGTCGCTCAGGTTGTCAAAGATTGCATCCCGCAGTTCCACGCGGAACCGCCAGCCCGAAAGCTCAACCGCGAGGCCATGGTCCGAAATTTCTATTTGCGCCCGCGCCGTTCCGTTTGTTACCAGGCAGGGCACCTCAAAACCGAAAAGGTTATAGCCGCCGTTAATCGCCGCCAGAATTTCAAGACAGTCCTTTGCCAGGCGGTATTCCTGAAGAAGCGATTCCACGGATAGATGAGCCAGCGAGGCAAAAGACCAGCGAAGCGACCAGGCGGCCTCGTCCGCGGCGGCGGATTTTTTTGTAAAAACCACGTCTTCTATTTCCGGGATCATTTGGGCCAGCGATCTCCATTGCTGGCCGATTTTCCAGCAGGGCCCGATGGCCGCCGCCCGGCCGGAGGAAACTCCGTGCCGGATATATTTCGGATCGGCCGCGATACCCATGGAGAGCGCGAGTTCCGGAGGCGCGTCTTTCCGGTGGAACTGGCCCAACCCGGTCGCATCGTATACGGCCTGGGCGCGGGTGTCAATTTCCACGTGGGAATCGCCGCAGACCGCGAAAACTTTATGAAACGCCGGCCAGAGATCAAAAACGCAGCCGCCCGCGGCGGAAAAACCATCGGCAACCGGGATTGTGTCGTCGCTTATGAGCGCGGCGCGGGCGAAGAGCGAGGCGGCCAGGAGGGCGTAATTGGCGTATTCCCCGTAACTTGTGTCCTTGCCGTGATTGGTTTTGGGATCAAACTGATTTTTAATGAAACGTAACGGCCGGGATTTTGCATAGGGCGCCACCGCTTCCATTGCCTGCAAGGCGCCCTTGCGGAAGACGCTTGCCAGGTCCATGCGCCCTTTTTTCCGCCAGCAGTTTGCCTGATGTTCCAGAATATAGGCGAGCATGGCTTCGTTGTGCAGCTGGCCGTTGGAGCGGCCGCCGAAGGGCGCGTAACCGCAGGGTGAGAGGAAAAGCAGGGTGATGAATCCGGACCGGCGCAGGATTTCCGCGATAGTGTCCTTTAATCGGCCGTCATAACCGTAATGCATCATTTCCGTCAGGTTCTGGCGGACCATCAGGTCGTAAAGCATGGGGTCGCCGGGGTCGCGGTACATGCCCATTTCCGTGAAATGCGCCAGCTCCAGCTCAAGGTATTTATCCACATAATCCTTCGTGTCAGCCAGACCGTGCCGGATGCGGAGCCACTCGCCTGTGCAGGAAGAAACGCCGTAATTATCCAGCCGTCCGCCTTTCTCCAAAATCTTTCCAGACTTGTATGTTTTCTCCGCGTCAATGGCGGCGATGGCCAGGCGCCATTTTTCAGCCCGGCCGGCATCCGTGTGTTCGCGGAGGATGTCATAGGCAACGACAATTTCTTTCATGGTCAGGTCCAGCACGCCGGGGAGAAAGTCTCCGCCTTCGGCCGCGTTTTTCAGGACGTTGTCCGCCACCTGGTCAAGCGCCCTTATGGCCGGCGGCAGAAAATCACGGCGGTTTTTTTCACGGGCGAGGATCGCGGCCGGGCAGGCGAAGCGCGCGGATGTTCCGCCCTTCCAGCGTTGGTCGCCGCCTTCCACGGGGTCAACGACCATGCCCCGCCCGTCAATCCAATGGCAGGCCTGTTCAATGATGTTTTCGGCCAGATCAAGATAGAGCGGCCG
>JAQUQV010000069.1 GCA_028715905.1 Kiritimatiellia bacterium | reverse complement strand
CAGCAGATACTTACCGAGATCAAAAACCTGGGCGGGGTGATGGCCAAACTTGACGACAAGGTTGACCGCCTTGGCCGCGAAACGGCCGAACAGGGCGCGCAGATCAAGGCTAACGCCGATTACACCAGCAATCTTTATCAATCAATGCAGAACCTGCGCAAGGAGGTGCACCAGAAATGAAAACTTACCAGATCAGGAAAACGATTTTAAAGGCGCTGGGCGAGTACTCCGGCGCGCCGTGCAGTGTCGATGACGTCGCGGATTACCCGGCGTTCGCGCTTATAAGGCCTTCTCAGCGGGAGATTGAAGCCGAGTGGCGGCAGTTGAAGAATTTCGGTTATATCGAGCCTTGCGAAGGTTTCGACGGGCAATATTGCCGGATCACGCAAAAAGGCTTGGAGCAGGTCAACGTGGAATTTAAAAAGGATCCGTTCATTCACGGCCCGCGCTTCGCTTAACCTCGAAACAAAAAAAGCCGGGAGCGCCGGTCGCCAGTCCGGCATAACTGATAACTGATAACTAAAAAAATAATAACGAGGCCGACGTTCGGATGAGTAGACCTAGAAACAACATAATGAAACTTGACAAGAAAGGGGCAAGGCTGCGGATATGCGAACTGCTTGAAGAGGGGATTGCCACCTATGACGAAATCCGCGCGGATGAAATTGTCGCGGCGGAATGCGCGGAAAAAGACCTGGCGCTGCATAACCGTTCGTTTCTGGCTTACCGCGAGGGCGTCGAGTTTAAAGAATACTGCCGCCGTTGCCGCGAGTGGTCGGGCAATATGCAGAAAAACACGATCGCCGCCGTGCTGGTGGAAGCGAATGCCGGATCGGATAATATCGCGCGGATCGCGGAATATAAGCTGCTCCAGCTTTGTCTCGAAAAGCTTGAAGGCGGGGAAGACCTGACCGACAAGGAAGTCCGGGCCATTTCCGGGGCCGTAGCCGGTTACAACCGCAACCGGATCGCGCAGGAAAAAGAAGACGGTAAACGCGCCGCCGCAGAAAAAGAAGCCGAATACCAGGCCAGGATCGCGGAGCTTTCGGCGACTATAGAACAACTGACGGGCAAAGCTGAAAAGCAGCGCGGTATTTCCGACGAAGCGTTGAAAACTATTGAGGAAAAAGTTGGATTGCTTTAAAAAAACAATTAAAAAGAGGCGGATGCAACGCCATGGGTAGAGCAAAGATCATACCGGCTAAAAATACGCTTTTCCTGCCGTACCAGGAACGCTGGATCCGGGACCGGAGCCGTTTGAAGCTTATGGAAAAATCCCGGCAGATCGGGCTTTCCTGGGGCGGCGCTTACGACATGGTGCGCGAAGAGTCGCGCGCCGGCGCCCGCCTTGACGCCTGGATAAGCAGCCGGGACGAAATCCAGGCGAGATTGTTTCTGGTTGACTGCCTGAAATTCGCGGAAATCCTGAATATCGCCGCCGAAGACCTGGGCGAACAGGTTATCGACGCTGAAAAAAATACCGCTTTTGTTTTGCGGCTTGCGTCCGGAGTGAAAATAAACTCCATGAGTTCCAGCCCCGACGCGCAGGCCGGGAAGCGCGGTTCCCGTCTGCTTGACGAGTTCGCGCTGCATAAGGACCCGCGCAAACTTTATACTATCGCTTATCCGGGAATTACCTGGGGCGGCCAGCTTGGAATAATTTCCACCCATCGGGGCAGCGCGAACTTTTTCAATGAACTGGTCAGGGAAATAAAAGAAAAGGGCAACCCTAAAAAGATCAGTCCGCACACGGTTACGCTTGAGAACGCGCTGGATCAGGGGTTTTTGTTCAAGCTGCAAAGCAAGCTGCCGCCGGGCGATGAGCGCCAGGATATGGATGAGGCGGATTATTTCAACTTTATCCGTTCCGGCTGCGCCGACGAGGAAAGTTTCTTGCAGGAATACATGTGTATCCCGGCGGACGATAATTCCGCTTTTTTAACTTATGATATGATCGCCGCCTGTGAATACCGCGAAAATGAAAACTGGGAAATTCCGCTGCCTGAAATTAAAAATCCGCTTTTCGTCGGCGTTGACATCGGCCGGGAACATGACCTTACGGTTATCTGGGTCAACGAGTACGCCGGCGGCCGGCATCTGGCCAGAAAGATAATTGAACTTAAGTCCATGCCGTTCAGCGAACAGGAAAAAATACTTTATCCGATCCTGGAACTGCCGAATATGCGCCGCTGCTGTATCGACGCTTCCGGGCTGGGAATGCAATTCGCCGAGCGCGCCGGCGAAAAATACGGCAAATACCGGATCGAAAGCGTCAAGTTTTCCGCGCCGGTCAAAGAGTCGCTGGCTTATCCGCTGCGGGCTCAGTTTGAAGACCTGAATATCCGGCTGCCGTTTGACAAATATATCCGTGCTGATTTGCGCAGCATTAAAAAAGAAACTACCCCGGCAGGCAATATACGCTTTACCGCCGACCGGGGAAAGAACGGCCACGCCGACCGTTTCTGGGCGGCGGCCCTGGCGGCGCACGCGGCAAGCGGCGGCAGCGGCATCGCCGACGCCGTGGAGATACCCGGAAGTTCCCGGTACGCGGATAACTGGCTGCAAAGGTGAACGTGTTGCGATCTGCGGGTTGCGGGTTGCGAAAAACAAAAATAAAAAAGGCGGATGTAACGCATGAATTGGAATTGGTTAAATCTGAATTTCAGGTTCGCGCCGAAAAAGGACACCGATACGCCGGATACTAAATCCGGCGGCGGCAAGGGCGCGCCGCCCTCGCAAAGCGCGCAGGACTTCAACGATCTTTTCGAAGCGTGGACATCGATGACCGGCGAAAAACTGACCGGCAAAAAACTGCAGCGGATACTGCTGGACGCCGATGACGGATATTGTTCCGAGCAGGCGGCGCTGATCGACGTCATCCAGGAAGTCGAGCCGGTGATCGGTTCGCACCTGGACACCCGAAAACGCGCGGCCCTGGCCAAGCCCTGGCATCTCGAGGGCGGCGGCGCCAAAAACCGCGAGGAGATCACCGCCAACCTGGAAAGTATCGGTTTCCAGCACCTGCGCCGCAATACGCTGGACGCGCTGGCGCACGGCTACAACGTTTCGGCGCTGCTCTGGGCTCCGGGCGGGGCGAAGCTGAGCGGCTGGAAGGAAGTCCACGGCACCAACGTGCTTTTCGACCGGGGCGGCAATCCCGGCTTAATTACCCGCTCCGGCGAAAAAGCCTTGTCGGACTGGCACCCGAAACAGTTTCTCTACCACGTGCACAAGACCAAGCCGGGATTGCCCTGTCGCGGTTCGCTGGTCCGTTCGCTGGCCTGGTACTACTTTTTTAAATTCTATGCTATCCGGGACTATGCCCGTTACATCGAGCGTTTCGGTATTCCTTTTGTCCTGGCGAAACTTAACGAGGCGGATTTTGCCGACAGCGCGAAGACCGCCAGGATCATCGCCGCGCTGAAATCGCTCGGCGCCAATGGCGTCGCGGCGGTTACCGAGGCCACCACGGTCGAAAACCAGGCGGTTTCCGGCGGCGGCAAGGCGGAGTTTTTCAACTGGTTCGGTTACAACGACGATATTTACGCGCTGGTGATCCTGGGCCAGATCGCCTCGAGCAAGGAATCCACCGGACTGAGCGGCGGCGACCTCCAGGGCGGCGTCAAGGATGACCTGACCGTCTCCGACTGCGAACAGGAAGAGGAAACCTACAATAACGCGATCATCCGGCCGCTGGACCTTAACCGCAACGGCCGCGAAACCGGCATAAAAATGGTTATCGATTCCGCGCCGCCGGAAGACATGGTTCAGAAGTACGAGGCATACAAGGCCCGTTACGATACCATGGGCGTCGCGGTTCGCGCCGGCCTCCTCACTTCCAGCGAAGACCTTGAAATAGCGATCCGCGAAGAGCTGAGGCTGCCCGCAATGCCGGCCAGCGTAAAAGCCTTCTGGCGGAAAAACAACGGCGTAAAAGCCCCGATAACCCTGAAGGACGCGCCGACAGCGGCGGACACGCCGCCGGAAACCGAAAAGCCGGATATGGGCGTCCCGGCCGACGATAAAAGCGGGTTGAACGCCCCGGGCGCGGCGCCCGGCCCGGTCAAGGCCCTGTCCGACGTGTCCGAACCGTCGGACGCGACAGAAGCCTGGATAGAAAAGCTCACGGAAAACACTTTGCGCGAGCTGCTTTCAGACGGCGAGGCGCTGGCCGGGTTTTACTGGCCTTTGACGGCGGCGGTGCAGGACGCTTTCGCCGGGATTGATCAGGACGACCCGGAACTCGAGAAAAAATTCATCGCGGCGGCGGACGGCTTCTTTAAAAAGTACCCGGCGCTCTATGAGGAGATCGACACCAGCCGCATCGAGAAGGCCGTTTCCGGGGCAATGCTGGCCGGCCGGGTAAACGCCCGATCCGTCGGGTTCGATATGCCGTCCCTTCGCTCCGCCGGGGACGGAAAAAACAGTAAAAATAATAATTCTGTCACCAATGATTCTGTCAAAAAATAGGAGTGCTTATGAAAATAACCGATTTGAAACGCTATGTCATTCTAAGCGCGGCGCCGCTGGCAATAAGCGAAGGCGAAGTTCCGGAAGAGTTTCTGGTATTCGCCTACGGGAAAACCAAATTCAGCAAAGAAGGCAAAGAGGATTTTTATGTGTTCAGTGAAAACGACGCCGATACGGTTATAGCCGAATTTGCCCGGAAGGGCGTCGACGGCCTTGTCGATTACGAACACCAGCTGCTGCGCAGCATGTCTAACGGCCAGCCGGTACCGGCCGGCGGCTGGATTAAACAACTTGTCAAAAAACCCGACGGTCTTTGGTGTCGTGTCTCCTGGACGCCAAAGGCCCGAGGGTACCTTGAAAACGGCGAGTATAAATACACCTCGCCGGTTTTCAGGGTATCCCGCACCGGGAAAAATATAACCGATCTTTTCAATATTTCGCTCACCGGCAAACCGTCGACGGACAACCAGCCAGCGCTGGTCGCGGCTGATGATTTTACCGAAGGCTTGTACGGCGATTTAATCAACCCGAACAACAAAAAAGGAAACGGCAATATGAATAAATTGCTCATCATGCTGGGGCTCAAGACCCTGGCGGATTCCGACGATGAAGCCGCGATCGAAAGCGGCGTCGAAACGGCGGTTCAGGAATTGCTCGACGGCAAAAAGAAAACCGCGGACTTCCTGGCGCTGCATGACGCGGACGGTTTTGACGCGCTCACCACAAAAATCAAAGACGGCAAAAAAGAAGTCACCGACTTCCTGGCGCTGCATGACGCGGAAAGCCTGGTTGCTTTCTCGAAAAAACTCAAGCAGAAAGATGCTGAAGCAGCCGTCCAGGACGCGATCGCCCGCCGCAAGCTTACCGAGGCCAAAAAAGAAGACGGCCTGGCTCTGGCGCTGTCCGATATGGACATGTTCAAGCGCACTTATGACGACAAGGCTCCGGACGTTGTCCCGGACAACAAGGGCCTTGACGGACTCGGAGACCAGAACAAAGGCAAGGGCGGCGATGACGGCGACAGCGAACTCAAAGCGTTGTCTGACGCCGAACTCACCGTACTGAATAACTGCGGACTTTCCGGCGATAATCTCAAGAAAGCCGCCGCTGAACTCGCTAAACTTAAAAAAGGAGAGTAAATCATGACTCAGCTTTCCACAAATTTTGACGCCAGGGAACGCGAGGTTTCTTGCCGTCGCTTCCCGATCAAAAACGGCGAAATCATGTATGCCGGCGGCATCGGCGCGGTGAACATCACGACCGGTGAAGCCGAAATGGCCTCGGACGCCGCCAATCTCATTGTCGGCGGCCGGGTCGAGTCCTATGTGGACAACAGCAACGACGGCCTGTGCGTTGACCTGAAAGTCGGCTGTTTCCGCTGGAACAATTCCGGAACCCATGCGTGTACGTCCGCCCACCTGAATAAGAGAGTATACGTCGAAGACGACAACACCATTTCCAGCGATCCGGGAAGTCACGCCGTGATCGCCGGCGTCCTGGTCGAAATCGAAGGCGACTATGTTTGGGTAGACACCACTCCCAACGCTTACGTTGCCGGAGCCGACGGCGCAGATGGCGCAGACGGCGCGGACGGTGCGGACGGCGCAAGCGCTTTCGTTTATATCGCCTATGCTTCCGATAACAGCGGCACAGGATGGAGTTTGACCCCGTCCGACAGCCTGAAATATCGGGCTGAAATCCAGTCCGCCGTTGAAATTCCCAGCCCGGCCGCAGGCGATTTTGCCGCAGCCACCTGGGTAAAATATCTCGGTGATGCCGGAGCCGACGGCGCGGACGGGGCGGACGGCGCGGACGGGGACGATGGGTCTGTACCCGGCGGCAGCTACACTGTGCAGGAAGCCGACGATACCGCCGGAACCAAGGATATCGTTACCGGCCTGTCAAGTATCACTTCGTTTGAAGTGCAGATCCGCCGGGCCGGCGTCGATGTCACCGGCGACGCCGTATTGTCGGCGACGGGCGGCACGATCACTGTCGCGGACGGGTCGACTTACGCCCTTACGGCCGGCGATGTGATCGCCTGGCTGGCGGCCGGAACCGTATAACTGTTAACCCAAAACCCATAAAGGAAAAAATATTATGGATATCAACAGAGGAAATATGAACGCGTTGTTCACCGGCTACAATATGTCCTTCCAGGAAGGACAGCAACTGGCCGACCAGGCATACAAACGCTTTGCCACGGTCATGCCGTCAACGCATTCCAGTGAAATTTTTCCGTTTCTGGACAGATTCGGAGGAATGCGCGAGTGGATCGGCGACCGCCAGATGAAATCGGTAGCCAGCCATAAAAAGACGGTTGTCAACCGTAAATTCGAAGACTCGGTAAAGGTCAAGCGCGACGATATCGAGGACGATACCTATGGGCTGTACAATTCAATGCTCCAGGATCTCGGACTCAACGCCGAGGATCTGTGGCGGGAACTGGCAGAGGAAGCGCTTTCAGGCGGTTTTGACGACGACTGGATTGACGAGCTGGATTTTTTCAGCGACACCCGGAAATACGGGGAATATTCGATCACCAATATCGGCAGCGCCGCCCTGAGCGATACCGCGCTGACCAGCGTTGTGACCGCGATGCTCCAGTACCGGGGGCATAACGGCAAGTTCCTGAATCTCAGGCCGGACCTGCTGATTGTCGGCCCGCAGAACCGCGGCACCGCGTTCGACATTCTCAAGAATGATCTGATCATCAAGACCAAAGGCGCGGCCACCGGCGTCATCAAGAACCAGTACGCCATGGAAGGCACCATTGATTACCAGGTCGTCAACAGTCTGGGCGCGGAATGGTTCGTCACCTGCACCAACCGGCCGCTGAAAGCAGTCGGCGTGCTGCAGCGGGTTCTGGCGAAGCTGACCAGGCAGGATCGCGATGAAGATGCCGGCGTCTACGAAAGAGACGAGTACTCTTACGGCACCAGGGCGCGCGGCGCCGGTTTTCTGACTCTGCCGCACCTGATCTACGCGAACGATCCCAGCTAAAATAAAAACCGCCGTCCCGGGCAGCCGGGACGGCCCTTAACCCTTAAAACTTAAATCTTAAAACTATTATGTACATAACTTTTGACGATATCACTGATCGGATTCCCCAGGATGGCCTGGAAAGCCTGTGCAGGGCCTCCGGCAGCGCGTTGACGGCCAAAATTGAGGAAGTGATCGCCCGGGCGGAAGCGAAGGTCAACGGCTACGCCGCGGCCAAATACGCGCTGCCGCTGCCGGCGTCGCCGTTGCCGGCCGGCTGGGCGCTGGCGCTGGCTGAATACGAGCTGTACAAACTCGGCCCAGGCGGGAAGGTATCGGAAAAGATTCGGCAGGCGTATGAGGACACTATAAAGGAATTGCGCGACCTGGCCGCCGGAACAATATCGCTGCCGGCCGGCGATGACGGAACCGTCCCGGAACAGAAGGTAGGCGCCGCCGTCAAGGTCGACAGCAATACGCAGGTAATGGATGGCTCGATTTATGGATATTAGCCATGTCTCGAACTAATAACTGATAACAGACAACCCGGCAAAGCCGGGCATAAAAACCGGGTGGAACGGTGATTACAGTAACACGCACAAATAACCCTTTTGCCACGATAATCGCGCATGCGGAAAACGAGCGCGAACGGCGGCAGTTATTCGCGACGATCCGGATGACAACGGAGCGGTCGCTGAAGGATTCCGCCATCGCTAAAGGCGGCCGGCATTTTTGGCGTGACCTGGCCGACTCCGTAACCGGCGAATCGGACGCGGATTCGGCGATTGTCGGGGCCACGCATCCGGCGGCGGCGATCCGGCAGTACGGCGGTACTATTTCTGCGCCCGGCAAAGGGCCGCTGTCCACCGGCGCCAAATACTTGGCGATCCCGATCAGCGATAAGGCCAGGGGCAAGAGCCCGCGCGAGTTTCAAGACCTGTTTTTTGTCATGGCCAAGGGCGGCGGCAAATATCTGTTTTCGGCAATTAACAACGGCGAGATTTTTTATATCCTGAAAAAGTCGGTCGAACATCCGGCCGATCCGTGGCTGCCGTCGGACAATAAAATCGCCGAAGAGTTGCGCGCGGCGGCGCATGCCTGGCTCGACAGCCGGAGCCGAACGTCGGCCTCGAGATAGAGCTCCTTCGCTTTGCTGGGAGCTGAAAATTGAAAATGAATTTCCTTAACACTTAACACTTAAAACTTTAAACCAATATGAGACTAACACCGATAAGTACGACTGAAACGATCCTGGATGCCGTTAAAGCCAAATTGACGGCGATGGAAGCGGAATCGGGTAAACGGTTTTCGCAAGTCGCGAAGTTTCCGGGAACCAACGCG
This sequence comes from Kiritimatiellia bacterium, assembly GCA_028715905.1. Lineage (NCBI taxonomy): Bacteria > Pseudomonadati > Kiritimatiellota > Kiritimatiellia > Kiritimatiellia bacterium. The sequence continues at coordinate 1,164 of JAQUQV010000069.1, read as the reverse complement.
GAAGCGCTCCTGGAGTTCCTGCCGGCGCTGGGGCTGCCGGGCGCGGCGATCATTTATTCAGGTTCCGGCTATGCCAACCGGCCGCTCCGGACATTGCGCGTCTCGGTCGCGCTGGTAACGGAAATGTATAAAGACGATGACGTTGAAAATCTCCGGGCCCATATCGACGCCGTCGTCAAGGCGCTGGACGATCAGGTCAGCGGCCAAGTATTGATCCGGGTAAGCGAGGATACCGCGCTGGATCTGCCGGGCAATCCGAGGCTGGCCGCTTCCCTGGTCGCCCTGGAAATACAGGATCACTAGGCGATACGTCGCCCTCGTTAAAAAATAGTCCGACGCGTCCGGCCAGTCCGACGCGTCCGACAAAACCAAAAAGGAAAAAGCTATGTCAATCACAATTACCCCTCAAGGCGGCGATCCGGTTGTTATTACCCCGATTGCCGGCAGCCTCAGCTTAGGCGGCGGCCATGACGACCGCGGCGGCGGTAAAATCCCGAACACCCGGGCCGGGATCGCCCGCAACGGTTCTTTCGAAGCGTTGATTAATGATACCACCCTGACGCCGGCGATCGCTTCCGGGCTGCGTACCGCGGCCGGCGGCCACGCCGACATCACCGGCGATATGGAGTCCTACGACGCGCTGGTCGACGTGGAGATCAGCGGCGACGCCGTCCAGATCGCGAAATTCACCGTCAAGGGCACGACCGCCCCGGCAACCTAAAGGAGAACAGCCATGTCAAAACTACCATTTGATAACGCAAGTTTCGGCGGCGTCGCCGTCGAGGCGGATGAATTCGTACACGGTTCCGGCAGCCTGACGCTGAAAGGCGAGGATACCGCCTCGACCACCGCCGACGGCCGCATTCACAATGACCGGCTGGCGGTCAACTTTGAAGGCAGCTGCGAGCTGTACGGCGACCGCCGTGACCTGGATTCCCCGGCCGGGGCCGGCCAGGCGGTCGTTTTCAATTACGGCGAAACCCCAATCCACAGCGGCGCCGGAATTGTCAGCGCCGAATATTCGAAGGAAAAAAACACAACCAGCATCTCCGTCGCCGGAGACCCGGCTTAAAAGCTGAACGCTGAACATCGAACATTCAACTTCGAACATCGAATAGTTAAAAAATCTTAAATCTTAACACTTAACACTCCCGGCTCTGCCGG
>JAQUQV010000068.1 GCA_028715905.1 Kiritimatiellia bacterium | reverse complement strand
CCAATCCCGGCAATTGCTGGAGCAGGCGGTCAGGAAGGTTCTGGACAGCGAAGATCCCGGCGTCGTTTCCGAGTACAAGGCGAAAATATTAAAGGAAATCGGGAGGATACAATGAGAAAAAGAACGTTAATGTGGTGCGCGGTGTTGATTGTTATGCTCATGTCGGCCGCGGCCTGGGCAATAGATTATGGCCCGAAATACTGGACGCCGACGGAAGAAGTGGTAACGCCGCACATCAAATGGGCGAAACCCGACGCCCAGGGGCCGCTAAAAGTTCTTTTTATCGTGAGCAGGATGGGCATGCGCGAAGTGGTGGAGCTGGCCCAGCGCATGGAACTGCAATACACGGTCTTTGCCGTTGGCGGCCACTATTATGCCTTTAGACGTTACAACGAATTTGTCTCGTATGACAAGCATGATCCCGACCGCAGCCGCGACGAAGAGGCGCTGGCGGAAGATATTGAGGAAAAACTTGACGGCACGTACGACCTGATAGTGATGGGCGCCGTCAACTTAAAAACGTTCCCGTTGTCCGTGCGGTATAAATTGCTGAAAAAAGTGAAAGAGGGAACGCCCCTGATCGGATTTAAAAATTATGATGGTTATTATAAACGGGCAACCGCCAGGAAAGAGAAGCCGGATTTACAGGCTTTATTCCCATACAAAGGTTTGCCGGCTTTTGCCGGATACAAGGACAGGGAGGCCTGGCTTGACGCCACCCTGGAACTGGCGGCATTCGGCAAGGGGAAAATCCTGACCTTGAAAGGATATAACGTTCCGCCCGGATTGCAGGCGCTTACGCCCGGTCCAACGGGGAATATCTTGGAGCCTAAATTTGCGGAATATGACTATTACCTGGCCTGGATCGGACAGTTGATGCGGTTTATGTCAGGGCGGATGTCGGTTCAAGTGACCGGCCGTGATTATGTTTTAACCAATCGCTGTGACTTGGCCGGCGTGGAATATTCCGTGTCGGGGCCGGAGGGGAAGGCGGTAACCTGCGCGTTTGCGTTCCGGAATGATAATAATGAAGTCCTGGCCGGCCAGGAGAAGCAAGTCAAACTTTCCGGCGGGGGGACGGCCGTGTCTTTTGGCGTTCCGCGGCCGCCGGCCGGCCGGTATTTTGCGGACTTATGGGTGAAAGAAGGCGGCAAAGTTCTGGCATTCGGATCTTCCTTCGTGGAATTAACCGGCGACACGCTCATTGACGGGATTGAATTAAAAACGGATTACCGGCAGGAAGAAAAAGTGACAGGGAAAATCAGGATTGCCACCCAAAAAGCGGCTAGCGGGCTTGGACTGCTGTTGCGCCAGAGGGACACGTATGGCCGGGTGACAAGCCGGGCGCGTCTTGATGTTCCGGCGCTGGAGCCCAACGCGGCGCGGGAGATGAGCTTTGAGTTGTCCGGCGGAAAACCGCTGGCCATTGTGCAGTACCTGGAAGTGGAACTGCGCAAGGACAATGAAGTCCTGGATCGGGAGCGGAAAGCGTTTTCAATTTCAAACCTGTCGCCCGGTGAAGACATCCGGGTCTTGCATTTTATGGGTAACTGGGGCAACTCGCCTTATTCATATCCCGGTTATCGCATGTTTGCCGAGTTGGCAAAGGCCGTGTTTGACACGCAATACGCATATGTTCTTACAAATGCGTTCCTTGCCAATATCAGGAGTATGCCCTGCCCGCCGGGATTCTCGCGCCTGGCGGACAAGAAAACGGATCATTACAGGAGCAAATCGCGCACGGCTGACGATCATGTCCGCGAGCCGTGCCTGACCGACCCTGAATATCGGAAAGAATTGGCCGATGACCTGGCCGGAAGAGCGGAAAACGGCCGTCTGTTTTCCACGACCGAATTTTCCATGGGCGATGAATGTCTGTTTGTGGAAGGCGCCTTTGAGCTTTGTTTTTCGCCCACCTGCGCGGCCGCTTTCCATAAATTCCTGGCGGAGGAGTATCGGACGGTGGAGGCCATGAACGGCGAATACGGGACGGCGTACAAGTCGTTTGATGAAGTTCTGCCGATTACCCTGAAACGGGCAAAGAAGGAAACAAACCTGCAGCCGCTCTGGGTTGATTACCGGCGGCATATGGAAAGCACCTGGGCGGGGATATTTCCGTTTTGCGCGGAAGTGATCCGGAAAATTGTGCCCGGCGCAAAGATCGGCTATGAAGGGAGCGACACGCAAGTCAACAGCTACCGGGGCGCCGATCATTACAAGCTCATGCAGGCGATGCAAATCAACGGGACTTATGACGGCGCGTATGTGCCGCATGCCGTGGCGAGTTTTGCCAGCCCCGGGACGGTGTTGGGATTGGGCTGGTATGGGGGATATAATGCTCATCGCTGCCCGGAGTTCCAGCGTTACATTGCGTGGCGGCATCTGTTCCGGGGGGCGAACTCATACTGGATTTATACGGCCAATGCCTGCGGACAGCAAAGCGTAATGGCGCCGGACATGTCTTTTTATGATTTCTTCCAGGCCAACATGGCGGAATTGCGCGAGATCAAGCGCGGGGCCGGAAAATTGTTGATGACGGCGCAACGGGCGGATGACGGCGTCGCTGTATTGTATTCGGCCGCCAGCGTGCACGTCGGGACGCTGACGGACGGTTTGCCGGTGATGGAACGAGTCTTGAACGCATTGGTTACGCTGCTTGAGGATGCTGGTTTTCAATTCAAAATCATTTCGTATGAGCAATTGGCGGCGGGGGAACTGAAGAAAGGCGGGTACCAGGCGCTCTGGATGCCCTATGTCCAGGCGCTGTCAAGAAAAGAGGCGGCGGAGGTTGAATCTTTTGCGCGCGCCGGCGGAACGGTGCTGGCGGATTTGCGCCCGGGCGTGCGGGATGAGCACGGAAAGCCTTATGAAAACGGCGGCATATTGGACGACGTGTTTGGGGTAAAGCAGTTGACGGCCGGGCCGATTGCCACGAACTGCGACGTGAGCGTCAACCTGGAAGGATATTCAGGGACAATTAAGAAGGTGGATTGCGACTGGTCGCTTGGATTGGGGGCCGGCGAGGCGCGCGCGTCATTGGCGGGGAAAAAACCGGCGCTGATCATCAACCGCCACGAGCAAGGCAAGGCGATTCTCCTTAATTTCTCGCTCTCGGCTTATGCCGAGGTGGCGGGGGCGCTGGAAAACAGCTCCGTGAAAGCGGGGGAATATTCGGCGGAGTTTCGCGAATTGTTCAGGGCGTTGATGGCCCAGTCCGCGGTGGAAAAACCGGCGACGTTTGAACCGGAACTTGCGGGCGTGCGCCTGTACCGTTTTGCCCGGGAGGGCATGATTTATCTCGGCGTTCTTCAGGAATTGCCGGAGCCGGTCATGGCTTACACGGCCGGAGAAGCCAGGCCGCTCTCCGCCAAAAAAGCGGAGCTGAAACTGCGCGAGAAAAGCCACATCTACGACTCGCGCCTGGGTAAATATCTTGGCCGCTCGGATCGGATCAGGACGATGCTAGAGCCGGCCAAAGGGATGTTGTTTGCGCTCATGCCTTATGAGGTGAAGGGGATAAAACTGAACGTTCCCAGGCTGATCGGCCAGGGTGAAACGCTGGCGTACGAAGTGGAAATTGAGGCGGTGGAGCCCCCCCCCGGCCTGCATGTGTTCCATGTTGAACTGCTGTCGCCGGAAGGCGAGAGGATTCCCTATTACGCCGGAAACGTGGTTGGAGAAAAAGGAATGGCAAAAGGATCGTTTTCTCTGGCGCTTAATGAGGCGACCGGAAAGTGGAAAATTATGGCAAGGGACGCGGCAACGGGCGTGTCTGCGGAACGGACATTCGCGGTTGAGGAGCGAAAATAGAAAACATTGCGTAAATCTGCCGCGTAACGCGAAAATACGCGAAAGAAGAAAGGATGGTTTTTATGGACATGATCAAGACGATATTTTATGTGATGGCGCTTGTTGCCTCGGCATCATGCGCCGATGCCGTTGAACGGCCGTCTTATCCCTGCCATCGCCTGGCGCAGTCGCCGGTAATTGACGGAAAGGTTAATGACGCGGCCTGGCAAAACATGCCGGAGGCGATCGGTTTTTACATATACCGTGGCGCCGGTGAATACGCCGTTGAAAAACAAACGTCCTTCAAGGCGGGCTGGACGGAGGAGGCGCTTTATCTCGCGGTCCGCGCGGAAGAACCGAATCCGGAAAAATTAAGGACAACCGGCACCGTGCTTTGGCAGGATGACAGCATGGAGCTGATGTTGTTTCCATCCGGGGCGCCGACCTACACGCAACTGCTGGTGAACAGCAGGGGAGATCGCAGCGGAGGCCGGCCTGCCAGGGAATATAAATTAGCCATGACGGATTGGGAGGCCGCGGTATCCGTGGGAAAGACGGAATGGGCGCTGGAAATGCGCGTTCCATTCAAAATCCTGATGGGTGATCCGGTGAAAGAAGGCGACGAATGGGCCGTGAACGTGGGTCGTTATATATTTACCGGGCCGCCGGAAGAAAGAGTTACCTGTTGGCCATTCCTTGAAAAGGGATTTCATGACGTGCCTAATTTCGGAAAATTTGTGTTCAAGGGGAATATCGGCGATGATGTTCATGCCGCGGAAAAAGAAATCAACCGCGTCTATACCCGGCACATGGCGGATAAAATCAAAAAATTAGCCGGAGCGGCGGAACAGTATAAAAAAAATCTGGCTGAAATTAAAACGGCCGGGAGCGAAGGGGAAGAGGTTGAAAATTTGTTGCGGGTCTGGGATCGGGCGGTAAAAATGGCGGCAGAGCCGGAACCGGACGTCCGGGATCTGATTTTGCTGTCCAGAGATTGTGTCAAATTGCAGCGCAGGAGCAAGGAATGCGTCGCGCGGGTAAAATTGGAAGTTCTGCTTGCGGATTAAAACTATTATGCGGCGATGTAATTACAGCTGGTTTGGCGCCGGCCTGTCGGCTTTGTTTTTGACGTCCATGCCGGGCAGGAACGCTGATGCGGGAGCGAGATTTGACGGAATGGATGACGGCATGGTGGCGGCAAAACCAATAACGAAAGGCATGAGCGCCGTTACGGTGACAATGTGGGTCAAGGGGGAATATAAAATCGGCAATTTACTGCGAGGCCCGGTCATTATCCATTTTCAAAATGACATGGGATTTTACCTGTCCGGTCAGGACGGAAAAGGAAGCGGCTACCTTGATTGGGATAGAAACATTGCTGACAGTCAAAACTGGCGGCATTTGGCGGCGGTCTGGAGCAGTCCCGGGGTTGGCGACGGAAAGATGAAACTGTATATAGATGGGATCAAGCAGAAGAACGAACTGGCATATGCCGGGGGAACAGGGGGGCTCGCCGGCGGATATTTATGCCTGGCGGGGCGGTTTAATCATCGTATCGGCGCCTTTCGGGGGGAATTGGAGGATGTCCGTATTTATGACAGGGCGTTGACTGACGAAGAGGTTTTTGACGTGTATAGGGGAAATGGTTTTGACGTTGTAACGAACGGGCTGGCGGTCTGGTATCCCCTGAAGGACAAAGATGCGGAATTGATGATTGAAAACAATGGCTTCGCGATCCGGGACAAGTCCGGCAACGGCCGGCACGGGGAAATAAAGGGCGCGCCGGTCTGGAAAAACGACGACGCGGCGGCGCAAAAAAGGAGCGCGCAAATCGGGATTGCCTGCGAAAATCTGGGCCGGAAAAAGGCCAAATGCGAGACACTGCGGCAGTCCTTGACAAAATGGTTTGAAGAACATCCGTCCGGCCATATGAAATGGCGGGCGCGTTTTGATGAATTGAACAAAAAAAACAGCGCGACATTCCGGGAAATCGGCATGTTGCGTGATTATAACGAACTTCATGCCGAAATAGGATTGGCGGAGTTATATGAAACCAAATGAATTTCTTCCAAAATTTAAAAAAAACTTCACATCCATTATGTTTAAATATATTTTTAATGGTTTTCCATAGGGCCGGCGAGAATGTGGCATTTTTTAACAACAAAGGGGAGGCACAGATGAAACGCTTGATTGTAATTATTATCGGATCATTTTTTGCGTTGAACTGCCCTGCCGACACGCATTATGTGACGACTAACGGTTCATCAATAAATCCATATACCACCTGGGAAACGGCCGGCACGAGCATCATTGACGTGGTCAATGCCGCCATGACCAACACTGCGGACCGGCTGGTTTGGGTGTCCAACGGCACGTATTATCTGACCAACCAGGTAAGCATAACCAATGTTCTGACGCTCAAAAGCGTCAACGGGCACGCGCTGACGATTGTGGATGGGAATAATCCTCCGGGGAAACTTGTTAGCAATCGCTGTTTTTTTATCTCCGCGGCCGCCGTGTTGGATGGATTTACGGTTCAGAATGGCGTAGGTGAGGGCGGCGGAATTCGCGCCTATACCGACCCGATAATCCAAAATTGCCGGATAACGCAAAACAGAAGTTTAAACAATGGCGGGGGGCTGAATATGACTTCCCGCGCAATTCTGCGTAATTCCATTGTGGATAACAACATAGCTGCTGCGCGCGGGGGAGGGCTCTATGGCCAGGACCTGTCCCTTATAAATTGCACGTTTGTCAGCAATACATGTTTGGCCAATCAAGGCGGCGGCATGCGCATTGATTGTCCGGTTGACACAACCGCCAGGCTGGAGAATGTTGTTAGCTATTTTAACCAAGCGAACGGCGGTTCTAGCAGTAATTTCACATTTTACACCGGCGCGGTCGGCACCGGCTTATATTATATTGCCAACTGTTGCATTGCGCCCACGAGTTCGTTCCCCGGAGGGGGCAATCGGTATTATTACACCAACAACATCCAGTCCAATCCGCAGTTCATAGACAAGGACGCGGGCAATTGGCGGCTTCAATGGGCTTCGCCATGCGTCAATACGGGCACGAACGAGGATTGGATGCGGAATGCGGTTGACCTGGATGGCAAAACCCGCCTGCGTTACGGCACGGTTGACATGGGAGCTTATGAATGTATCTGGGGAGGCTCTTTGTACCGCTTTCATTAACATGAAAATATTCTTGAACCATTGCCATGTGGCGCCGGAGGGAACTTACAGCCGGAACGATCCGGCCCTGGGTTCTTTGCGCGGATTAGAGGAAATACTGCGCGCATTAAGCGCAACAAGGGCTGTGGCATTGGCGCCGTTCATGCATTGCATGCCGAACGACGGCTGGTACCGGAACCCCCTGCCGCAAGAAAACGCCTGCAATGAATGGCTTTACAACGAGATCCGCAATTATCCGGAAATCACGGCGTTTATTACGGTCAGTCCGAAAAACCCCGAAGCAGGCAAAATCCTGGAAACATACGCGCGCAAGGGATTTAAAGGCGTGAAACTCCATCCGCCGGTTTTCCAGGTCGGTCTGGACGAACCCGCAGTGGATGATTTCTGCCGCCGCGTGGAAGAGATCGGCCTGCCGCTGCTGATTCATACCAGCTCGCACGGATGGCATCCGGAAAAATACCGTCCGCGTCTAATCGGCCTGCTGGCCGCAAAATATCCGCGGCTGAAAATTATCGTGGAACACATGGGCGGACGGGATTATTTTGAAGAGGCTTTGGCGATGCTTGAAAAATATAAAAATTGTTATGCCGGGTTGACGTCAACGTTGCAGCCCCGAACCGGGGACAACCGGCCGGATGCCCCCGCCGGCCTGGAAAACTCCAGCTATCTTGCGCCGGAAAAGACAATGGAGATTGTCAGGCGAATCGGCTGCCGGCGCATAATCTATGGCATGGATTATCCCTTTAACAACGCCGCGCTGACGGCATCCGATTTGGAACATATCCGGGATTGGCCGGTCAGCGCGGAGGAGAAGGAATACATTCTTTGGAAAACACTGGAAGAACTGCTGGACGCGAAACAATCATGAAAAAACCGGTGATTATGATGAAAAAAAAGGGCATGTATGACAATGCGGAAATTATGAGCGACTTTGACGTTGCGGTGATCGGCGGCGGCCTGGCCGGCATTTGCGCGGCGATTGCCGCGGCGCGAAAAGGCGCGCGCACCGTCCTGGTGCACGACCGTTCCGTCCTCGGCGGCAATGCCTCCTCCGAGATCAGGGTGCGCATCAGCGGCGCCAGTTGCGGCGGCTGGCTTCCCAATGCCCGCGAGGAAGGCATTGCCGGGGAAATCGTTGAAAAATCCATCAGATTTAACCCCGAAAACCGCGAAGCGGGCATAAGCGTCGTGATGTGGGAGTTATGCCGGCAGGAGAAAAACCTTTCGCTTTTTCTGGACACCTGTGTTTATGAGGTTGAAAAAGAGGGACGGATTGTCAAATCCGCAAGGGCGGTGCAATTATCAACCGAAAAGAGATACAAATTCAAAGCCGCGTATTTTATTGATGCTTCCGGCGACGGCATTGTGGCGGCCGCGGCGGGCGCGGCGTATCGCATCGGGTTTGAGGCGAAAAGCGAATACGGCGAAACCCTGGCGCCGGATAAGGCCAATAACCTGACCATGGGCGCATCGCTCGGTTTTCAGGCCGAGGATATGGGCCATTCCGTGCCGTTTGTCAGGCCGGAGTGGGCTTATCATTACCCGGATGACGACGCCTTGCCTTTTAAATTGAATTTTGTGTCCGGCGCAAAGAAAGGCGGTTTTGCCTGGATAGAATACGGCGGCATCATTGATTCCGTCCGCGACACGCAGGAGATGCGCGAGGAATTGCTAAAATGCCTTTTCGGCGTGTGGGATCATTTGAAAAACACGCCGGGGCATGACATGGAAAACTATCAACTGACCTGGATCGGCATGGCGCCCGGCAAGCGGGAGGGGCGGCGTTTCACGGGAGAATACGTGCTGACTGAAAAAGACTTGAGGGAAACAAACGCGTTTGAGGACGCCGTCGCCTACGGCGGCTGGCCGATTGACATTCATGATCCGGAAGGATTCAAAGGCCGGGGGATTTACGCCTTTCACGGCATGCTTGACTGGATTTACTCCATTCCGATGAGATGTTTGTATAGCAGAGATTTTGACAACCTGTGGTTGGCCGGCAGAACCATCAGTGTTTCCAAAATCGCCTTCGGCTCCACGCGGATCATGGGCACGCTGGGCATCTGCGGCGAAGCGGCGGGATATGCCGCGGGTCTGGCCGTGAAAAAGAAACAAACCTGCTCCCGGACGGCAAAGCAAGATTATCAGGAAGTCCAGCAGGCTATTTTAAAAAATGGCGGATATATACCCTGGAAAAAAAACGAAGACGGAGCGGATCTGGCGCTGGCCGCCAAGGCCAAGGCGACGAGCGAAGCGGCTTGCGAATTGATTTCCGTGAGCGAATTTCTAGAGCTTGACAGACCGCGGGGAGTGATGTTCCCGGTAACGGCCGACAGGATTGATGCCGTTGAATTATTGCTGAAGAACACAAGCGGCAGGGAAATCGTCCTGGCCGCGAAATTACGGAAGGCCGTTTATCCCGGCGATTTTTACCAGGAAGAAATTCTGGCCGAGGCGCAGGCATCCGTTGCGCCCGGCACGGGCTGGGTTGCGTTCCGATTTGACCGCTCCTTGGCGCCGGGCTTGTACTGGGTTTCTTTGCCGGCCGCAAAAAATGCCGGGTGGGCCGCCAACCGGGAATATCCGGTCGGCGTTTATTTCGGCGAGCAGAACCTGGATGAATTGAAAAAGCTGGCGCCGTTTTTTCCGCCCGGGGTCAGTACCACGCGCTGGATGACGGACACGAACGCTTCGGACGGATTGTTTGACGCTAACGGCGGCTTTCTTGCTCCCGCTCCGGGCAGGCGAAAAACCGGCTGGACAAGAAATGCCGTCTGGCATGCGGGAAACCAAAATCTCATTAAGCTGCCTTGCCCGTGCTTTAAAATCTTTCCGTCAAGCAACGCATATGCTCCGGAAATGATTATAAACGGCATAAACCGGCCGGAAGTTTTTCCAAATCTCTGGATTTCCGACCCGGAAAAGGGATTGCCCCAAAGCCTGGCATTAAAATGGGAAAAGGCGCAACGTTTCAATTCAGTGCACCTGATTTTTGACAACGATATTGACGCGTTCCGTCCGCCCGTAAAACCCCGGCCGGTTACGGTGAAGGAT
>JAQUQV010000067.1:5147-10139 GCA_028715905.1 Kiritimatiellia bacterium | reverse complement strand
AGGAGCCGGAAGCCGAAGGGGGTGTAATTCGTGCCGCCGACCGAGCTGACCACGCTCAACGCTTTGAAAGAGCAGCTGGGTATTGACCTGGCGGACTATACCCATGACAACATGCTCAACCGCATAATCTGGGCCGTTAGCGCCGCAATGGAATCGTACTGCAACCGCAGCTTTGCTCTGGCGGAGCGCGAGGAAGTTATCCGGCCTTCGTACACTGATACACTCCTGCTGTCTGCATATCCGGTGCTTTCCGTCACCAGCCTGACATATGGAGACGATCTGCTGGCCGAAGGCAGCTACCGCCTGGAGGCCGAGCGCGGCGCGCTGATTCTTCTGGACGGAGAGTGGCGCGACGAAGTCACGGTGGTGTATTCGGCCGGCTACGTGCTGCCCGGCGGGGAGAACATCCAGGCGAAGCCCCCGATCACGCGCAACCTGCCATATGATCTCGAAGATGCCTGCCTGCTCTGGTGCACCATGAAATACAATACCGACTCCCGGACCGGAATTAAAAGCGAGGGAGTGGACGGCTTGCGGGTGAGCTATGACGACCTGATCGCAGCCGGCGGTATTCCCGCCGCGGTTCGGGCGCTGATCGATCCGTACCGCCGTCTGCTGGCGTAATGGCGGCGCGGCGAGTTGCCGGGCGGGAATATCCGACACGGGACCTGGACCTGTTCAGCCGGGACCTGCAGCAGCTGATCAGGGAGATGCCCGGCGAGATAGGCGCGGTCGTGGCTGAGGCTACCGGCGAAATGGAGCAGGCGGTGCGCCGGAAATACGGAGAGGTAACCACGCAGCGAACCGGCAACCTGCTGGCCGGTATTGCGGCCGATGTGCGGCAGACGGCCGCGACGCGGCACGTGGGGATGGTCAAAAATACAGCCCCGCACACAACAATCGTGGAATACGGCACCGCCCCCCGGGCGCATAAGAGCGGCAAGAGCACGGGGGTGATGCCGGAGCTCGCTCCGCTTAGGAAAGCGTTCGACGAGAACGAGCGCCGGATCGCCTCTCGGGCATCCGAAAAAATCCTGGCGCTACTGGAGCAGCGGATAATAGGGCGGTGAAGCGGACATGCCCCTGGACTTTAAGCAGTTTTTAAGGCGTTACGAGACAGTCGTGGCTATCATTAGCAATCCCGACGGAACCTGGAGCGAGGATGGCAAGTTCGCGCCCGGTGAAGAAAAAACCGAAATAGTGCGCGGTGCGATCCTGCCCCTCTCCGGCGACGAGTTACAGCAGGCCGAGGGCGGCGCCTACACCGCCAACGACCGTAAGCTGTATATCCACCGCCGCCTAGTCCAGGGCCAGGAGGTAGAGGCGCGCGGTGTGCGCTACCTGGTGCGCGCCGAGAAGGACTACTCGGCATACGCCTCGGGCTTGCGGGTGTATATCCTGGCGCGGAAGGGTGAGGCCGGTGCTTGATTTCGCCGCCGTCCGGAATAACATCCAAGCCGGCCTGCAGGCGTACTTGCGGGAGGCTTACGACGGCATTTTGGTGGTATTCGTCAACCCGGAGGCGCCGGAACCGCCGCAGCCGTACATCACCATGAACTTCACATCGCTCTACATTCCAGAACCGGGGCGGGCGCCGGAATTTGAAGAGATCGTGCCGTACGACCCGTCGAGGTGGGGACACGACCCGCCGAAGGACTTTGAATCTGACGTGCGAATCACCCGGCGCTCAAATGACGAAATGGTCTGCTCATTCACCGTTCATGCCGCAGATCGGGATCAATCCCATGCCATCGGCCTGGCCGCGATTCGCTGGTTTGAGGTGGACGGCTACGGTTGGCTCAAAAACCGGGGAATTATTCCGGCCGAAATAATGGCGCTTACCAGCCGGGACGCTTACCTGATAGACGCCTGGCAGCGCCGCGTTGGCTTCGATGTGCGCTTCCGGGTAACAAGCAGTATTGCGCGGTACTCGGATACTATTGAGACCGCGGATATCCAGCGAAAGGAGTGAATTTGCAGTGGTCCATGATCCTAATTCCGACGTGACTATTGTTATTACCAGGATGACCCAGCCGCTGACCCAGTTCGGTTTCGGGCTGCCGCTGCTTTTCGGTACCGGCGTCGATGTGCCGTACACCCTGTGCGCCGATATCGCTGCGGTGGAGGAGGCCGGCTTCGCCGTGGGCACCGACGTCTACAAGATGGCCCAGGCGATCTTCGCGCAGAGCCCCCGGCCCGAGCGCGTAGCGATATTCGGGGTTGACCTGGAGGCAGAGGGTGACGAAGCATCTGTCACTATCGAAAACGCCGCCGGCACGGCATCGCTCACCATCACCCCCGATTCCGAGGGCGCGTTGGCCAAATCGAAAGGCAACGGGGTAAAGGTGGTATTTGTCGATTCCGGTGGGGGCGGGCTGAGCGCGTCCTATACCGGCGGCACGCTGACCATCGATGTAGGCGACGCTACCCCAACTTTTGCCAGTATTGCTGCGGAGATCGACGGGACGACAGGGTTCGCCGATACCGTCGTAACCGGCGGGGAGGTGGAGTTCACCAAGGACGATCTCGCCGTGACCGGCACCCTCGAGGGCGGTTACGACGACCTGGCCGGCGGCATGGTGGTGGCACTCAACCGGCTTATGCGTTCTCGCAGCGACTGGTATTTCCTCTTAACCGACCAGGGCGGGCCGGATGAGATTAAGGCGGTCAGCGCCTGGGTGGCCGCAAATCAGCGGCTGTATTTCGTCCGCCCGAATCTCTCCGTGGCCAACACGGTGATCCTGGCCGGCCAGTTGGCCAGCGAGCGCACCGCAATCATGTGGCACGACGATCCAGACCTGCATCCGGAGGCGGCTTGGGTGGGCAAGTGCGCGCCGTACCTGCCCGGGCAGATCACCTGGAAGTTCAAGACTCTGACCGGGATTGCCGCGGCGGAGGTAAGCAGCACGCAACTCGCCGATCTGCATGCGGCAAACTGCAATACCTACTTGAGCAAGTACGGGGTGCTGCAGACTTCCGAAGGGATGACCACCGGGAACGAGTTTATTGATGTGATTCGCAGCCAAGACTTCGTCGAGGCGCGTCTGGCGGAAGGGATCAGCCGGCTGCTGTTCCTCTCGCCTAAGGTCCCCTACGATTCCCGGGGCATCGCTCTGGTGGTGGCCGAGGTGGAGGCAGTCATGCAGTTGGCTGTGCGCCAGGGCATTATCGCCGTGGATGACGACGGCAACGGCGAATATACGGTCACCGCACCGGAAATTCTGGACATTCCGGTTAACGACCGGGCGAACCGTCACCTACCGGATGTGTATTTCGACTTCCGCCTGGCGGGGGCCATCCATACGGTCCGCGTCCAGGGCGTAATCCGGGTATAAGGAGGGATTAAAGCATAATGAGCGATTCCGTGACCTACGATCCCCGTGATGTTAATGTTGTCGTGGGCAACGCCTTTCTGACCGGTTTCGCCGAGGGCACGTTTGTTTCGTGTGAAAAAAACGAGGATCATTACACTCCCCACGTCGGCGCGCAGGGAGAAGTTGACCGGGCGCGCAACGCAAACTCGCTTGGGATGATCACCGTCACGCTGAAACACACCAGCCCCTCAAACGCGCACCTAAATAACCTGGCCAAGAGTCTGGAGATGTTCCCGGCCCGGGTGGTGGACCGCAATACGCCGCAAACCATGGTCGGGGGCTCGCAGTGCTGGATCGTCAAACCGGCGAATCTGGAGCGCGGCCGAGAGATCACCGGCCAGGAGTGGCAGATCATGTGCGCTGATTATGATGTCAGCATCAAGGAATAAAAAAGGCAGGGGCAAAAAAAGGAGGGTATTTATCGTGGCCATCGGCTCCAAAAAGGTGACCGTAGGCGACACTGAATACACGCTGCAAAAAATACCGGCCCGGGAGTGGGTCCGGCTCCGGCAAAGATGCACCAAAAACGGCAATTTAAACGAAGAGAAGTTTATCGACGAAATCCTTGAGCATATCGTGGTAGATCCGAAAAAGCGCTTGGACGATTTCGAGGATTACTCCGAACTGGAGGAGGTCGTGGCCGAAGCCGTCAACTTTCAACACGGGCGGCCGATTCTTTGAACGCGAAGAGGCATACGCGCAATACCTGGCCGCCGCCCGGGACAACTGGCCCCTGTGGCGGCTCATTTTTTCCGACGGCGGCATCGTGCTCCATATCGATCAGATGAGTTGGGGCGACGTGCTCGAAGCCAACGCGGCCTTGGATATTGCTATCGCGGAAGCCCGGAAGAAGGTGAAATAAATGTCCCGCATAAGACGCTTGAGCGTCACCATTGAAACCAATACCGCGAACGCGGTTCGCCGGCTCAAGGATCTGGACAGCAAGGTAAACAAGCTGTCGAACAGCTTCAGCAATGTGCTGAAAAGCGCAGAGAAGTTCGGCAAGTGGGGCATGCTCCGGATCACCGCGCCGCTCATGGCTATGGGCGGGTTGATGATTAATACCGCTTCCTGGGCCGAGGAAATGGGCGCGAAGTTTAACGTCGTTTTTAAGGACATGGCGGCCGCAAGTGAGCAGTGGGCGGCGAATATGGCCGGGGCCATCGGACGGTCGAAGTACGACCTGATGAGCTACTTAGCCGAAATGCAGAACCTGCTCGTCGGCATGGGCATGGCCCGGGAGGAGGCGGCGCTATTCTCCCGGGAGATCGTCGAAATGGGAATCGACATCGCATCGTTTGAGAATATGGCCGATACCGACGCCTTGCACAATATGCAATCGGCGCTCACCGGGATCCATACCGCCGCACGGAGCCTGGGGGCCGTCTTAAACGAAAACACCCTGGCCCTGGCCATGCAGGAGATGGGCCTCCAGGGGACGTTCCAGCAGCTGGACGAGAACCGAAAAACACAGGTGCGGTTCCGGGCTATCGTCATGCAATCGCAGGACGCTATCGGCAACGCGGCGCGGGAAACGGACACCTTCGCGGGTCGGTTGAAATCATTGAAGGGGGCTTTCAAGGATCTGTCGGTCGACCTGGGAAACGAATTATTGCCG
>JAQUQV010000067.1:0-5047 GCA_028715905.1 Kiritimatiellia bacterium | reverse complement strand
GGGCGCCCCCGCCCTGGCCGGCGCCGGCGGCGGGGGCATTTATACCGGCGCAAAACCGGACTATACCCTGGCCCCGCACATTGAGATCAACGTCACCGGTACCGACCGGCCCCGGGAGACGGCGCAGCTGATACGTGCGCAGGTTGAAGGCGTATTCCCGGATCTGATGGATTCCTTTTTCCGGCGGCTTGGAAAGAGGGCAGGTGACTAAATGGCCAGCCTAGGCGAGGTAGTTTTCAGCGTGGTGGAAGAAGAGAATATCGAGTATGCCGCCGAGGTAACCGAGCGTTCGGTTGAGCAGGGTGTCGACATCGTTGATCACGTCCGGCCGCGACCCGTTGTTTTGATCGTTTCCGGGGTTGTTGTGGGCCAGGACGCGGCGCAAAAGCTTGAGCAGTTGCGGGAGTACGCCCAGAAGGGCGAGGTGCTCGAATATTCCGGGCGGAATATTGTCGGCAATATGATTATCCAAAGCTTTCCCGCTTCGCACACGGCGCGGATTGCCGACGGTTTCAGCTTTCGCTTGGAGCTGCGTGAAATCCGCATAGCCGTGAGTGAGACGGCTGTCTACGTCGCCCCGGACCCGGTGACCCCCCCTACCGCTCCGGGAGCGGTGGCCGCCCAGGTCCGGCCAGTGATTCCGGCGGGCATACAGATGCCGCATCCCTCGCAGCGGCCGGATGCGCTTTTCGAGGCCCGGGAAGCAGCCCCTGCAAAGACTACTTCGCTACTGGTGAAAGCGCTTAATTACCTGGGCAAGGTTTTCAAAAAATAAAGGGGCATCATTATGGACTTCATCGCGATAGACAAAAACCGGATGCCGTACCGCTTCGACGTTCCTCTGGCCGGAACGACCTATACCCTGGAGATGCATTACAATTCCGAAGGGGATTTCTTCACGGTGGATCTTTACCGGGGGGAAGAACTCCTGGCAGCCGGCGAGCGCCTGGTCTATGCCTGGCCCTTGTTTGCTACCTGCGCCGCCGAGGGGTTCCCCGGGGTTGCCTTGATTCCTTTCGATCTCGCCTGGCGGGAGGAAGACGTAAGCTGGGACAACCTGGGAGAAAGCGTTTACTTGTATGTGATTAACCGGGAGGGAGCGGACGATGCAGCTCTTCAGGCGGAGGGTTAGCGTGGCATCCGGCGGGGCGCTAGTCGAATCACCGCCCTTTGACATTCACTTCCAGCTGCGCTTCGACACCGAGCCGGAGCCGAATCAGGCCACGATAGACATTTTCAACCTGGCCGATAGCACGGTCAACAAATTCAAGTGCGGCCAAACGGTGATTCTCAACGCCGGGTATGAAGCCGATTCTGGAACTATCCTGGCCGGCGTCACCGATGAAGTGCGCAGCTTCTGGCAAACGGTTCGGGGCGCGGGCAACGAGCGCATTCTGCGCCTGGAAGCAGGCGACGCAACGGACCGGTGGCTGAACGCACGTATTAGCAAAGCTTATAAAGCGGGAATCAAGGCAAGTCAGATCATCGCCGACATGCTAAAAATGTTCGGCTTAGAGATCGGGGCTTTCAAATTGCCAAAAGATGTAACCTACCCGGGCGGGCGGACCTTTTCTGGTTCTCTGCAGTCGGCGCTGCGACAGGTGGTGAGCGATTGCGGGGCAAAAATGCACATCTCCAACGGCGCCGTATTCGTGCTGCCGCCGGACCAGGGCAACCGGATCGCCGTCGTGCTGCGCCATGACACCGGCCTGGTGGAATACCCGGAGCGGATTGAAACCCAGGACGGTGAGGAAAAGTGGCGCGTAATATCGCTCCTCAATCACCGCATCCGGGCGGACTCAATTATCAAAGTGGAAAGCCGAAACCTGACCGGCTTTTGCCGCGTGGTCAAGGGCGAGCATGTTTGTGGCGATGAGGACTTTGAGACCCGCCTGGAGGTGGTCCCGGCGTGAGCGGCGATACCATAAAGTTTTTGCGAAACCTGCTTGGCAGCGAATTGGGCCGGCTGCATACCGCCCTGCCCTGCCGCCTCACTGCCGTAAGTGGTGACCGGGCGAGCGCCGTGCCCCTGGTTCGGCTGGACGGGAACGAGCCGGCGCCGCTGCTGGTCAACCTGCCGCTTTTGCGCCACCGCTACCGGTACACCTGCGCCGAATTGGGAGAGCTGGAATGCACCGGTCCGCACTATGAGGCGGGTGACAAGGTTCTGGTGGTCTTTTTGGAGCGGCCTCTGGACGCGGCTTCCAGCGGTCGGCGGCACGACCTCTCCGACGGCGTGGTAGTGGGTTTGATATAGGAGGGTGGCCATGACGGACCTAAATACTTTCCTGCTCGACGAGGACACCGGCGACCTGCAGCTGGACGGCCAGAATAGTATCCGCATGATAGAGGGCGCCGACGAGAAGCTCCAGGCGGTGCGGCTTCTCTTGCAGACCAACGCCGGGGAGTGGTTTTTGAACACACTTCATGGGCTGGAGCACTACAAGTTGCTGGGCCAGAAACCGGCCGAGGCCCGCTTCCGGGCGGCGATGATGAAGGCGTTGCGCCAGGAATCCCGCATTGACGAGGTTTTAGGCCTGGAATTCGATTATGACCCGTCCACCCGCACTCTGACAATTACCTTTGCCCTGCGCATGGACGGCGAAATTATCACCGGGCAGGAGGTGCTTTAATTGCCTGACTACGGACTGTTACCCGAGGGCTTCCGGCGGCGGCGTTACGCCGATATTATGACGGCCATGGAAGCTAGGGCGCGGAACCTGTTCGGCGAGAATATTAATTTAACAGAGCGTTCGCCCCTGGGGCTTTTTCTTCGCATCGTAGCCTGGTCAATCGGCATTCTCTGGCAGGTGGCCGAGAGCGTCTATAACGCCGCCTTCGTCGACACCGCCACGGGTCACTCCCTGGACAAGGTGGGTCTCTACGTGGGCATTGTGCGCCGCCCGGCGGAGCGTGCCACCGGGGAGATCACCATCACCGGAGACGAAGATACCGTTATCCCGGCGGGGTTTGTCGTAGGCACCGCGGACGGCCTCCTGTTCGAGACGACTGAAGGGGTAACTATTGATACCGACGGCAGCATCACCGCCCCTATTGTAGCCCAGGAACCGGGCACCGCAGGGAACGTCCCGATGAACACCATCACCGAGATCATTAACCCGGCCGTGGGCGTGGACGAGGCGACGAACGCCGAGCAGCTCACCGGCGGCCGCAACCGGGAGACTGATGCCGAATTTAGAGAGCGCTACCTGCAGTCCGTGGCCATCGGCGGGGCGTCCACCGTGGACTCTATCCGGGCGGCGCTTTTGCAGACCGCCGGAGTCCGGGCAGCCCTGGTGGTCGAAAACAATACCATGGAGGAAGACGCGGCAGGGCGGCCCGCGAAGAGCATTGAGTGCTACACCCTAGGCGGGGAGGCCGCAGATATCGCCGCCACCATTCTGGCTACCAAGGCCGCCGGGATCCAGGCGCACGGGAGTGAGACTGAAACCGTGCAGGATGACGCGGGGCAGGAGCACAATATCAGCTACACGCCGGCCGAGGTGGTGAATATCGAAGTTGACGTAGCGGTCGATTACACCGCAGAATACCCGGCGGACGGCCATGAGCGTATCCGGACCGAGATCATTCGCTACATCGGCGGCTATGACGCCGACGGCGCGCTCTACGCCGGATTGAGCATGGGGCAGGATGTTATCTACTCGAAGATTATTGAGCGGTGTTACCAAATCCCCGGGGTGCGGGACGTGGCGGTGACCGTCAACGAGGCCGGTCAATCGGCAGGAACGAGTAATATCACGATTGACTTCAATGAGGTGGCCGAAACCGACAGTACCAAGGTGGTGGTGGACGATGCCTCTGGTTGAGAATATGCTCAAACGCCTGACCTACCGCTATAACCGGGATCCGAATTCAAACATCGGTAAACTGCTCGGGATCGTGGCCGGGGAGCTACAGGAGCTCAAAGCCGCCCTGGACAATACTGCGGCCTATCGGGATATTGACACGGCCGTAGGGGCCACCCTGGACCGAATCGGCTATAACGTGCAACAGCACCGCGGCCAGGCCACCGATGGGATCTACCGGATCCTGATCAAGAGCAAGATCGCCCGCAACCTCTCTGATGGCAGCATGAACACCTTGATCCGCGTCCTGGCCATCACCCTGGACGCCGAGCCCGAAAGCATCGTTATCCAGGAGCTGTGGCCGGCCGAGCCTGCGGCGATCCAAGTGGACCTGCCTGTGGGTAGCCTGCTTGCAGCGGGGCTCACGCTGAACCAATTCGGACGCTTGGTTAACTGTATTGTCGCCGCCGGTGTGCGGGCGAACGTGCTCCAGGAAGGGACGTTCGAGTTTTCGAGCATCTACAATCCGACCTACCCGGATGATAAAGAGTTGGACGGCGAGAAGGGGTTCAACGGCCTTGACCCGGTGACCTTCGAGCCGCTGGACACGGGCGGCATGCTGGGCGCGGTGTACGACCCGGATCAAGACACCGAACTGCCGCTGTAAACGCGAAGGGAGTGGAGATTAATGCCCTGGACTGAAAACCTGCCCGAGTGGAACGCCACGGGCACGGCGCCGCCGCAGAGCAAAAAGGACAGCGGCTGGGAGGCGGAGGAAAAGCCCCCCGCCGACTGGTTCGACTGGTTTTTTAACCGGGCGTACAAATGCCTGAAGGAGATCCGCGAGTTTGTTAGTGCCCTGGCCGGGGAAGGGTATGACGACGAAACGGTTGCAGGCAACGCCGCAGGTATTGTTTCGCTGGCCGGAGACTTAAGCGATCACGTCGGCGAAGACGAGGCCGGCGTCCACGGCGCGGCTTCCGCCGCCACCCCGGGAGCGATCATCTGCCGGGACGCTTCCGGCAGGGCGCGGGTGGCGAACCCGAGCCACGCCTCTGATATCGCTACCAAGGGCTACACCGATGCCCTGAATCGCACGCGCGTCGCTGTCTTGACCGCCGCCGGAGCTATCCCGGCACTTACAAACGGGGCGGAAAAGAAGCAGGTGGAAGGAGCCAACCATGACTATTTTATCTGCGCCTTCGATAAGGATGCAGACGAACACATCTTCTTCCATTTCG
>JAQUQV010000066.1 GCA_028715905.1 Kiritimatiellia bacterium | reverse complement strand
GCCGGCATTCCCGTCCGTTCCGCAGATATTTTGCGATTTGTCTTTCATCGCCTTTGCTCAATATGGCCGACAAATTTGCCAGTTTCCCGGCAAAAACCTTCAACTCGCCCCGCAGAAAACAGGCGTTATTCGCGAGAATATCGCGCCACAGTTCCGGATCGCCTTCCGCTATCCGGGTTGTGTCGCGAAAACCGGCGCCGCAGAATTTACCGTATTCCACCGCGCGCTCCCGGCCGGCGCATCCGGCCAGCAGGGCGGCGATCAAGTGCGGCAGATGGCTCGTGCGGGCGAGCACGCGGTCATGAACGGCCGGGGAAACCGGAACAACTTCCGCGCCCAGCGCCCGCCAGAATCCGCTGACAATCCGCAAGGCCCGGCGCGATGTCCGCCGCGTCGGCGTAATTGCCACCACCGCCCCCCGGTAAAGGTCGTCGCGGGCCGCTTCCAGGCCGCGCTGTTCCGAGCCGGCAATCGGGTGGCTGCCGAGAAATTCCGCGCGGTTGTCCGCGAGCGCTTTTTCGGCCGCGGCCGCAATCCGGGCCTTTACGCTGCCGACATCGGTTACCACGGCGCGCGGCGGCAGGTGTCCGGCCGCGGCTGTGATTATTTCCGGGATGACGCTGACGGGCGCGCACGCCACGACCAGGTCGGCGTCCCGGACCGCGTCTTCCAGCCGGTCGCAGACGGCATCCACAATTTTCCCGGCCAGGGCTTTTTTTCTGGTTTCCGGGCGCCGGGCAAACCCGGTTACTTTGCCGGCAATCCCCCTCTTTTTCAAAGCCATGGCGAGCGAGGACCCCATCAGGCCCAGGCCGAGAATTGCGACGCATCCGAATAATTTCTTTTTTGGTCTTGTCCGCACAGCCAACCTCTCTTGAAACGGCATTGTAGCGATTTCGTTTGTTATTTCAATCCGCATTTTATATCGGCGCTACGGCCGTGTTTTACCGGTCCGGCGCGCGCCGGCAAGGCGGGGCGGATTTGTTTTTGCTTTTTTTTAGCCCGGGATAACGATAAAGTGGCCGCATGAAAAAAAACAAAGGAATGCTGGCGGCAGTTCGCGTAAGCCTCTTTTCCAACATCGTTCTCTTTCTCATTAAACTTGTCACGCTCCTGATCGTCAATTCGCTCGCCGTGGCCGCCGATCTGGGAATATCGGTTATTGCGCTGTGTGTCTCCGGCATCCTGTATTACGCGATCAAACTATCCGGTAAACCGGCCGATATTTTCCACAACTACGGGTACGGCAAAATTGAGAACGTAACCGAAGCCATTGAGGGTGTTGTTTTGATCGGTCTGGCGCTGGCCATGTCCGTTCAGGCGCTTATGCATATTGTCAAGCCCGGCGAGGTGCACGCCCCCTTTATCGGCATGGCCGCCAGTTTCCTGGGCGTGGTCATCAATTTCTGGGGGGCGGGATTTATCCTTAAACTTGCGAAAAAGCACGCGTCGCCGGCCCTGCGGGCCGAAGGGATACATTTCCGCCTGGAAGGGTTCATTTCACTGGCGATTACTTTGTCTTTTGCGCTGGTGCTGATTTTCAATAACGCCGGATTTTTGACCTTGGCCGATTATGTTGATCCCGTAGTCACCCTGCTTGTGAGCGCGCTGATTGCGTTCCCTTCGGCGCGGCTTCTCCGGGAAGCATTCGTGAAACTCCTGGACGCCTCAATCGGGGAGCCGAGCCAGATGGACGTGATCAAGGCGTTGGCCCGTCATCATGAACGGTATTGCGATTTCAGGAATATCAGAACAAGATCGGCGGGGCGCAAGCAGTTTGTGGATATCCATCTGGTCATGCCGGAACACATGTCGGTTAAAAAGGCTCACCAGATTATCACGGAGCTGAAACATGATATTGCCGCCGCCGTATCTGAAAGCGAAGTGACGGTGCATATAGAATCGTGCAGCCGGAACTGCGTCTTTGTTAAAAACAACCGGCCGTGTCCCTATACCAGCCGCCAGGAATTCTGAACCGCCGCGGTTGCCGTCAGACCGCCGGTCCCGCGCATGTCATTCTTCACGCTCCGCGTCCTGTTTCCGGTCCAGCACTTCGCGAACCTTGGCGGCCAGGTCCCTGATTGAATACGGCTTTTGGATAAAATCCGCATTTTCTTCCATGAATCCCTTCATGCCGATCAGGCCCGGCGAATGCCCGGACATGAAGAGGGACTTGATTTTAGGATGGCGCTTCAGTATTTCCCTGGATAATTCCAACCCGTTCATTTCCGGCATGACCAGATCGGTCACGAGGAGATGAATAGGGCCGGTATGCTTTTCGGCCAGCCGGATGGCTTCGCCGGGCGTAACGGCGATTAGCACCTTGTAATCCAGCGATTCTAATATCATCCAAATCAATTTTATCAGTTGGGGTTCATCCTCCACCACCAGCACGGTTTCCTTGCCGTGCCTGGCCTCTCCCGGGGAGGCGCCGGCTTTTTCCGGTTTGGCGGTTTTTGCCGCGGCAACATTCCGGGGAAAATAGATTTCAAAGGTTGTGCCATGCCCCGGCTTGCTGAGGACATTGATATATCCTTCATTTTGCTTCACGATGCCGTAAACTGTGGCCAGCCCCAGGCCGGCGCCCTGGCCCACGCGTTTCGTGGTGAAGAACGGCTCAAAAATATGCGTCAGCGTTTCTTTGTCCATGCCGCATCCGTTATCCCGCACTGAAATCTTGACGTAACTGCCCGGCGCAATTGCGTTCTGTCGTTTTGCCGCCGCATCCAGGGGGGCATTGCCGGTTTCAATGGCGATCTCGCCCTTGCCGGAGATGGCATCGCGGGCATTCAGGCACAGGTTGGCCAGAAGCTGGTCAACCTGGCTGGGATCCAGCTTGACGGGCCACAGGTCCGCTCCCGGATTCCAGACTATTTTTATGTTTTCGCCGATGAGGAGTTGGAGTATCTTGAGCATGTTCCGCACGGTGTCGTTCAACCGCAAAACTTTGGGGCGCGCCGGCTGCTTGCGGGCGAAAGTCAGCAGTTGCTTGGTGAGCTCGGCCGAACGGTTGGCGGCGGTCTGAATATCCTTGAGATAAGCATAGACGGGATGTTCCGGGGCCAGCTGCGGCAGCGCCAGTTCGGCGCAGCTGCAGATCACGGTCAGCATATTGTTAAAATCATGGGCAATGCTGCCGGCCAGGCGTCCGACCGATTCAACTTTCTGGTTCTGAATCATCTGCTTTTCAAGTTTCCGGCGTTCCTCGTCCGCTTGTTTGCGTTCGGTGATGTCCCAGAAAATACCCAGAATGCCCTTGTCGCTGACGGGCGTCTTGATGGTCCGGACCCACGATTTGACCCCGTCCTTGACATATATTTCCTCCAGTTCTGCGGTCGCCCCCGATCCCATGATGCGCTTGTCGTCCGCCCGGTATTTGTCGGCTAACTCTTCCGGGAAAAAATCGTAATCGGTTTTCCCCGCGATCTCGTGCGGCGAGATTTTCAGGTCGCGGGCATAGTTCAGGTTGCAGGATATATAGACCGAATCCTTGTTTTTAAAATATATCTTCTGGGGAATGTTTTCAATCAGGGTTCTGTATTTGTTTTCGCTTTCGCGCAGAATTTTTTCGGCCTGCTTGCGCTCGGCGACGTCGTTTTCCAGGATGTGGTTTACCCGCTCAAGTTGCAGCATTTTATCTTCCAGCTTGCGGAAGAGGGCCGCATTATATTTTTTATAGAAGCCGTTTTCGGCAAGCGGTTTGCGCGGGGCGGTTTTTTCGGCGGTTTTGAAGTTTTCCAGGGTCCGGCTGATTATTTCCAGAAATTTGCTCGGCTCTATCGGCTTGGTGATAAAACGGTCGGCGCCCAGGCTGAGGGCGAAATTTTCATCCTCATGTTCCGTGTAGGTGGCGGTGTAAAAGACAAAGGGGATATTCTTCAGCTTTTTATCCCCCCTCCAGGAGCGGCACAGAGCGAAACCGTCCATGACCGGCATAAGGATGTCGCTGATGATCATGTCCGGCGGCGCGCGGCGCGCTTTTTCCAGCGCTTCGAAGCCATTGAAGGCCTTTTCCACTTTAAATCCCCTGGCGGATAAAAGCACCTCCAGCATGTACAGGTTTTGTTCATTGTCGTCTACGATAAGTAATGTTTTCATATGTTTTTTTCCGGTGTGATGTCTCGTCCGCCTGCCGGCAGATATTGTTCTATTTCAGCGGCAAACGTCTGCGGGTTGATGGGTTTTTCAATATAACCTGAACAACCCGCCGCCAGGACGCGCTCGCGGTCGCCGGGCATGGCATAGGAAGTTACGGCCACGATCGGAATATGGCAGAGGTCGCCGTTCCCGGCCAGTTCGCGGGCAACGGCATAGCCATCCATCACCGGCAACTGGATATCCAGCAGGATCAGGTCGGGCTTGATTTGCCGGGCCAGCGCGATCCCTTGTCTGCCATCCTGCGCCCGGGCAACCTCGTAGCCGCTTTTTTCAAGGATGAACCTCAGCAGATAAGCGTTTCTTTCACTGTCTTCAATAATCAATATTTTTGTTTTCATGCCGGCGTTCCTTCCAACGGCAGGGTGAAGGTAAAGCGGCTTCCCTTTCCCCATTCGCTTGCAACATCAATTCCGCCGCCCATGGACTCCGCCAGCCGCTTGCAGATGGCCAGCCCCAGGCCGGTGCCCTCGTATTGGCGGGTGAGGCCGCTATCCAACTGCCGGAACGGCTTAAAGAGCTTATCCATGTTTTCCGGCCGGATGCCGATGCCGGTATCGCTGACCTGCGTAACCGCCCGGTTGTTTTCCAGCCGGCATTCAATGTTCACCTCGCCCCGCTCGGTGAACTTGACAGCGTTGCTGAGCAGGTTGATGAGAATCTGCTCGGTCCGGCGCCGGTCGCCGACCGCCCGTCCGACCTGCGGGGCAATGACGGCGGTTACCTTCAGTCCCTTTTTCAGGGCCAGGGGCGAGATCTTATCCAGGCTTTGCTGAATCACCGTTCGTATGTCAAACTGCTCGCGGGCAAGTTCAATCTGGCCCGCTTCAACCTTTGAAATATCCAGCACGTCGTTGATCAGTTCCAGCAGGTGGCGGGCGCTGTCCTGCACCATGACAAGCTGTTTTTCCTGCTCGCGGGTCAGAGGGCCCACCAGCCCCATAAGCAGGATGCCGGTGAAGCCGATGATGGAATTGAGGGGGGTGCGCAATTCGTGCGACATGGTTGCGAGGAAAAACGATTTGAGCCGGTCGGATTCCTCGGCATGGTCCCGCGCTATTGCCAGCTCGGCGGTTCGCTTCGCCACGCGCTGTTCCAGTTCCGCCGCATGGCGTTTCAGGTCTTCATTGAGCCGGCGGATTTGCTCATCCGCCCGCCGGCGCTCGGTAACGTCGCGCACGATGGCTTGCAGCAAAATTTCCCCGCCCAGTTCAAGGGGGGTCAGGCTCACTTCGGCCGGGAACGGCGTTCCATCCCGCCGGCAGTGTTCCCATTGAAATAACTGCGGACCATCCCTGGCGGCCATGTTAGTTTTTTCCAGGGCCTTTCCCCGGGAACCGCGGCCGTCCGGCTGGACGGCCGGCGAAAATTTGTAGGGCGGCGCGCCGATAATCTCTTCGCGGCGGCATCCGAAGATGACCAGGGCCCGGGCATTGCAGTCAACAAACTGGTTGGCGCGCATGAGCATAATGGCGTCGGGGGCGTTTTCAAAGAGGGTGTGATATTTCAATTCGCTTTCGCGCAGGGATTGCTCGGCCTGTTCCATTTGCGCGTGCAAGGCCTCAAGCTGTTTGTTGCGCAGCGCCAATTCCCGTGTCCGGCCCGCGACCTGGCGTTTGAGAACAATGCTCCAGAAAACGCAGAACAAAAGCAGCCCGGCCGCGCCTGTTCCCGCGCCCTTGAGCCAGGCCGGGAAGCCGGATCTCTCGTTTTCCGATGTCCATCGCCGCAGGGAGCGGTAGTAAACGGACGCCGGATTCTCCTTGAAACGCAGCAGGCGCTTGTCAATGGCGTTTAGCAGGGCCGGGTTGCCCGATCTGGGCGCCGCAAAGTAAAGCTGCGTCGGGTTGAAAATGATCGTCGTATCCACAAGCTGGCGCTTGCTCTGGTAAATGCCCACGCGCACCTTCTGACCGGCCCAGGCGGGGGACAGCGCAAAGAACACAATCAGCAGGCAAGCCCGCCCCGCCCATGATGCGCATTGAGTCCGTTCCGATAAGACATATGACGGTTTTGCGGAGAAGTTTGCAACATTGACAACGGACCGCCAGCCGTTTGTTTCGGATGGCGACTCTGCCGCCTTGGTGTTCATGGGACGGTTTTTCCCTTTTTTATTGCGTAACACGACCTGCAGGTGGGCGTTGTGCTGCATGGCAATGTGATTGTCAACGGCATTTTGACCGGCGAGAAACACGCCTGCATCACAAATTATGCACAGGATAATATTATTTCAAGTGAATGTCAATGCTGGAAATGGGCTGGCAAATACCGCAAAGAGCGGGCTTGCGCGGGAGATTCGTTTTGCGTAAGATTAAAACCCGCAACACATGAATGCATCTGCGCATACCGGCTCGGCCGGGGTTTATCTTTTCAGCGGCGAGGACGATTATCTTCTTGTCCAGGACGCCAGAGTTCTGGCGAATAAATTGATCCCGCCGGCGGAGCAGACGCTCGGCCTTGAAATTATTGAGGCCCGCGCCCGCAACGCGTCCGAGGCCGGCGCAAGCATCGCCAGATGCCTGGAAGCCCTCCGCACCCCCGGCTTCACGGGCGCGCGCAAGGCGGTGTGGCTCAAACAGGCCAATTTTCTTGACCGCAGCCTCCTCGCCCGTTCCAGAGAAGTAACCGAGACGCTTGCTTCTCTGACCGGACTGATCAAATCCGGGTTGCCGCCGGGAAATATGCTGATTGTAACATCCAATGCCGTTGACAAGGCCGCCGCTTTTTTCAAGGCGTGTCAGGCAAAAGGCGAAATACATCTGCAAGCCGCATTGAAGCCATGGGAAAAGGAAAAGGCGGCGATTGCCTTTGTGCGGTCTGCTTTGCGGAACAATAAATTACAGTTTTCCGGAAGAATAACCGAGGCAATCGTCGCGCTGGCCGGCACGGAAACCCGCCAGTTGATCCAGGAAGTCAACAAGCTGGCGCTCTTTGTGCATCCCCGGCGGGAAGTCCGCGAGGAAGATATCCGCGGCGTTGTGGCGTCGGCGCGCGAAAGCAGCGCCTTGAACCTGGCCGACGCCGTCGGCCGCCGCGACTTGCCGAAGGCCATTGCGCTGATGCGCCAGCTCCTTTTTCAAAAGGAGAACGAAATCGGGTTGGTAATGGGACTGGAATCGCGCTTTCGTTATCTGCTGATCATGAAGGAAATGGCCTCCGGGAAAACAACGGGCCGGGAAAAGGGCGTTTTGGAAGCGCTGCTGGCCGGCGACAAGGGCCGGCCGCCGCATGAATATTTCCTGAAAAAACTGGATGAGCAGGCCAGATTGTTTTCGCGGCAGGAACTGGATGCGGCCCGCTCGGCCATCCTGGCAACGCGCCTTAAGCTTGTTTCGTCATCGGGACTTGAGGAGTTGCTGCTGGAGAAACTGATCATACAATTGTGCCGGCGGCGCGTTGCCGCCCGCGGCACGTCTCCGGCGAAATCCGACGCCTGACGGATTGGCTCGCTCACGCCCGGGCAAGTTCTTTTTTGTTTTCAGCGGCCGTGGCAAAAGAAGGCGCCGAGGCCGATGGTGAATATGCAACATCCGTACAAGGCATGTTCAGCGACGAGACGGCCAGGGACCGGGTTTGCCGGTAGTGGATATTATCGCGATTTTTTGGCGCAGAGTGCGAACTTCCGGGGAGCGGGCCGATTGCTTTGCCGATTTCTCCCGGCGCCACATGGCGGAGCGCTTCCGGGCGACGCAGTCGTCCCAACGCCATAAAGCCCAGCAACATTAAAATGTGCAGTTCACTGTAAAACCCATTGGGCAACGACAGGTATTTACCCAAACCGCTGAATAATCCATTGGCATATAACGCGGGCAGCCCGGCCGGCAGTCTGCCCATAACCACATCCTTGCATGCCTCAAATCGCGTTACGGCGCCGCCGATCAGACCAAACGCGGCCGCCATGCCTTCAATACGCGTGCAGGCGATGCCGGTCATATCAGTCAAGCCATCCCAAAAAATGACGGGACTATTCTTTGTAAGAGTTGACCAGTATCCCGCCGTCCACGAAAAGGGTCTGACCCGTGATGTAGTCCGCCGGAGAAGAGGCAAGAAACACAACCGCTCCGGACTCTCTGAAAAGTCTTACGCACGCCGCGCCGATGCCGCTTGAACCCCCGGTAACCAGGGCTGTTTTGCCGGAAAGACTGATTTTCATTGTATTCCTCCGCTATTTGCCGGGATGGGGTTGCACATGCAAATGTTTTGTTCATGTTCATTTCCATAAACCAGAAAGCCGGATAAATCAACCAAAAAAAACCGCATTGAAAACAAAATATCAAAAATCATTGGAAATGCAGTTCCAGTAGTCCATGCAGGACTTGACATTGGGCGGTCACCAGCCTGTTTCCCGGATTTTGAACTGCCGGCGGTATTTCAGCAGGGCCAGTTCCTTGGCCTTGGTTTCAAGAAGCACGTGCGCTCCCCTGTCTTTCAGCACAAAATCCGGGAGCGGTTTTTTCAGGAAATCGGAATGGGCCGGTTTTAATTTCCGGCCGGCCGATTCGGAGTAATGGGCCTGGTTTGATCTTCCGCCCCAGGTGGATTTTGCCAGGAAATAATCCTGTTCCATGGAAAAACCGTCGTGGCAGAAAAGAAAGTGGTGCAGGTCAATTGTCAGGGGAATCCCGCTTGCCCGGTGAATGTAACCGTGCAGTTTCCTGATTGACCACCCGCCGGCCCGGTCGTCGTTTTCCAGGACCAGCCGGGCGCGGGTACGGTCGGAAAGTTTTGCGAAATTGTCCAGCCAGCGCCGGGCGGTCCCCTTGAAATCGCCATGATAGGAACCGCCGATATGGATGTTGATGGGAATATCCAATTCGGCGTCCGCGCAGATATACGCGGCGATTTCGGCGTGAGCTCCCACTTCCCGCAATCCGGAGGCGTTGACTTTTTTGTCCGGCGAGCCGAACAGGGCGAAGGGGCCCGGGTGAAAAGAAAGCCGCATATTGTGCCGGGCCGCGAACCGGCCGGCGGCGCGCAGATTTTTTATAATCACGCGGGCGTTTTCAAGCTCCGCGATGCGATAGCCGTTTTCGGGATCGGTCAGGCGCGGGAATAAGCCGCTCGTTACCCGGAAAACGTGGATGTCATGTTCCTGATTCCATCGCAGGATAGCCAGCAGATCCGCCGTGTTGCGCGCGGCCAGCGCGGAGGCTTTTTCCATGGAAAAGAGGCGTTTGATCAGCGTCCTTCCGGTATAAACCGGCGGTTTTTGCGCGCGCAGCGTCATGTTAATGCAGCAGTATCCAAGGCGCATCAGATATGATTCCCCAACCCGGCATAGCCGGAACCATAAAGGGTTCCGGCTATGCCGGGTGATAATTTTTTGATACAACTGCCTCCCAACAAGGAGGTTCACTATGCAAACATCTTTTCTTGAACGGCATGCCGAAGATATTCTCGGCGTCTATTCGTGTTTCGACCGGATCATTAGCAAGGTGGTACACCGCAACGGCACCGCCTGTTTCAATAATCTCTTTGACGAAGACGATGAACAGGTCTTCCTGACGGTGGCCCAAGGCCAAGCCCAATCCTTCGGGTTCCGCAACGCCGACCTGCGGAAACGACTGGACAAAACATCGGCGCAAATTTCGCGCATTTGCCAGCGTCTGCGCTACCATGGACTGATCAAAAAAGCTGTCTGTTCCTACAAGTATCATTTGACTGCTCTCGGTCAATTAGGCCGCCAAAAGGCGGCAACTGTTATTTTTCGCATGTAGGGGGCGTGCTTGTCGCGCCCCTTCAGAGGGCTTCGACGAGCGAAGCCCCTACAAAAAATAGACAACATTGAAATTCCTATACGTTGAATTAGGTCCCCGATCGCGAAGCGCATCGGGGGCAACTATTATCCCGTTCGACGTAGGGGCTTCGCTTGCGAAGCCCTTCCGGCGGGCGTCGTCAAGCGACGCCCCTACGGGATTTTCGGACGAACATATATCTTTGAAATTCCTATGCCTTAAATTAATCGTCGCTGCCTCCTTGAAATTAAAGAAAATGACGCTTATTCCATTATTACGCGGTCAGCTTCTGCCAGCATGATCATAATCAGAAAATATTTGCAATA
>JAQUQV010000065.1 GCA_028715905.1 Kiritimatiellia bacterium | reverse complement strand
CGCGGGCCCTGCGCGGACGATGGGATGCGGGGCGTCATTCCAGCCGAACGGCTATGAAACGCGATTCTTCCCGGTCTTTTACCAGGAGCAACACAAGGCCGCTTTCGGCTGATTTTTCCAGGGCGGCGTTAAAATCATCCGTCGAAACGACCGGCTCGCGGTTCACGCCGCAAATCACGTCGCCCGGCACAATACCCATGCGATGCGCCGGACTATCCGGCCGCACGGAACTGACAATCACGCCGGAACCTGGCTCAAACCCGGACCGCCGGCTGAATTCTTCCGTAAGATTTTCCACAGCCAATCCGAGCTTTTCCGAGGCAATTCTCCCCGCACGCTCGCCGGCGGGGCCGGGGGTTTGCGAACCAACCGTGATCGGCAATAATATTTCCTTGTTGTTCCGGATAATCTTGATCTCGGCCGCGGCGCCCGGCGCGGTCATGGCAACCTGATTGCGCAGAAAACTGGCGTTTTGAATCGGCCGCCCGGCAAATTAAATGACCCGTCTTTGCTGATGATAAAGCCGGTCCCCTGCCCCAGGACGCGGAATGGCCTGTTTTCCATGCGCGGGCGGCCGCGGCCCCGGAAAAAAAAATCAAAAAGATCGCCGTCGGGAACATCCCCTTCGTCAAAAGGATAGGCGCGCATCCCGCTCTGGCCTGGAGAAAACGCGCCCGGAATGGTTTTTTCCACCTTGATGAAAACAACCGCCGGAATGGCTTTCTGCGCTATGGCGGAAAAAGCCCTGGAGGTCTGTTTTAAGACGCCGACCTCGTCGTTTCCGGCGGCTGGAACCGCGGCGGCCGGCAGGCCTCCGAAACCGGCCAGCATAAATGCGGCGGCGGCAATGGCGGCCGCGGATTTTCCTGCATCTGTCATTTTTCTGATCATGGCTTCCCCCCCCCTGTCTTGTCCTTCACTTCAAGAAAGTTCTTCAACAACCGTTTCCCGGAAGGCGTGAGGACCGACTCGGGATGAAATTGAATGCCGTAGACGCAATGGTCCCGGTGTTTGACCCCCATGATTTCGCCGTCGTCGCTCTCCGCCTCAACAAGCAGTTCCGGCGGCAGGCTTTCGCGGGCAATGGCCAGCGAGTGATAGCGGCCGGCCGTGAAAGGATTTTTCAGGCCCGCATAAAGTCCCTTGCCGTTATGGCTGATCATGGACGTTTTCCCGTGCATAATGGCCTTTGCCCCCGTTATTTTCGCGCCGAACGCTTCGCCGATGGCCTGGTGCCCGAGACACACACCCAAAAGCGGTATCCGGCCGGACGCCCGGCGGATCAGCTCAACCGAAATGCCCGCTTCCTTCGGCGTGCAGGGGCCGGGCGAAATAACGATTGCCGCGGGCGCCAGGCCGATGACATCCCCCGCGGAAATAACATCGTTGCGGAACACCTTTATTTCAACCCCGAGCGAACCGAAGACATGCACGAGGTTGTAGGTGAAAGAATCGTAATTATCAACCATCACTATCATCTTATGTTTCCCCCGCCGGGAGGCTTTTTGCCCGGCCCGGATGCGCGGCGGATGCCTCCAGCCTCAATCCGCCGGCCGCAAGGATGACGGCCTCTTTCATCGCCTGCGCCTTGCGGCACGTCTCCTCGTATTCGCGCCGCGGCTCTGAATTGTAAACGAGCCCCGCGCCGGCCTGGATGAAAGCCGTGCCGTTCAGGACTTCAATCGTCCTTATGGTTATGGCCAGGTCCATACTGCCGTCGTAGCCGACGTAACCGACCGCGCCGCCGTAGACGCCGCGCGGGCCGGGCTCAAGCTCGTTGATGATTTCCATCGCGCGGATTTTGGGCGCGCCGGAAAGAGTGCCGGCCGGGAAAGCGGCCTTCAGCACATCGGCGGCGTCGCAGTCCTTGCGCAAAATACCCTCCACCTGGGAAACAATATGCATCACGTGGCTGTAACGTTCTATGGTCATATAGTCGCGCACCTGCACGCTCCCGATTTCGGCCACGCGCCCGACATCATTGCGTCCCAGGTCAACCAGCATGACATGTTCGGCCTTCTCCTTCTCGTCCGAGAGCAGTTCGTCGGCCAGGCGCCGGTCCTCCTGCTCGGTCGCCCCGCGCGGCCTTGTGCCGGCAATGGGCCTGAGTTCAATCCGGTTGCCGGTCAGCCGCACCATGGTTTCCGGCGACGACCCCACCAGGACCTGCCCGCCGATTTTCAGAAAATACATGTAAGGCGATGGATTCAGGAGACGCAGCGCGCGGTAAATTTCCAAAGGCGGGACATCGGTCCGGGCGCTGAAGCGCTGGCTCAGGACCGCCTGGATAATATCGCCGGACGTGATGTATTTCCTCGTTTTTTCCACCATCCCGCAATATTCTTCCGGGCTCATGTTTGAGCTGAACTCCGGCAAGGGATATGCGCGTTCTTCGCCCGAGAGCGCCGGCCGGCGCAAAACGGCCTCTATTTTATCAATCTCCGCGCGGGCCAGCTTGAAGGCCTCTTCTTCCGGCGCCCCGGCCGCATCCGGACGCGAGCAGACCACGATCTGAATCGTGTGGCGCAGATTGTCAAATACGATCAGCTTGTCAACGCGCAGGAAACGGCTCGCCAGCGTCATCTGCCTTCCGTAATTTTTCGCGGCCGGCGGCAGACGCTCAAACTCGCCGGCCGCTTCGTAGCCAATGAACCCGACTCCGCCGCCGATGAAGCGCGGCAGGCCCGGCGCCGGCGCCGGACGGAGGCCTTTATAAATTGAACGCAACCCGCCCTGCAAATCATGCCGGCCCGGCCGGTCATAATCAATTTCAAACAAAAGCTCCGGATCAACGCCGATGAAAGAATAGCGGCCCCACTGTTCCCCGCCCTCCACGCTTTCCAGGAGAAAGGCGTTCTGCCGCCCTGCAAAACGGCGCAGCACGGCCACCGGAGTTTCAAGGTCGCAAAGGACCTCCCTCGTAACCGGGATCAGGTTATAGTCCTTCGCAAACCGCCGGTAATCCTGTAATGTTGTTCCCATGTTTGTGAATTTCAAGCCACATTCTTAAAAATATTCCGCCCGCCTGTCAATAACATTCTGCCCGGCAAAGCCTCATTTGTGCGGGTGCAAACAACTGGAAGCGCGCCACAGCCGGCCGCTTTCCGCCCGCATGAGTGAAGCACCCCGTGGCAAGCCGCGGGGCATCCTACTCCTCCGCAACAAAGCTTCTGGCTGCGAAGGCTGGATCTTTGCGGAACCCTGCGAAGCCAAAGACACCATTCTTCCCTGTGGCAAACCACAGGGCATCCTGGCGAAGAAGGGTGAGGCATTACCCCTGCGATTGCCGGTTGCAAAACAAAAACAAGGGGCCTATAATGCGCGGCATGAATAAAACCTGGATCAATCAGACCAAAGACAGTGTGATCTTAACTGTCCAGGCCGTGCCGCGCGCGGCAAATGATTCAGTCCAGGGCCTTCATGGCGACGCCTTGAAGGTCAGATTGCATGCCCCGCCCGTGGATGGAAAAGCAAACGAAGCCCTGCTTGATTTTTTGAGCAAAAAACTTGCCGTGCCGAAAAGAAATCTCACGCTTAAAAGCGGCGCGGGGCAGCGGCGGAAAATAATCGCGGTCAGTGGTATTGCTTTGGCGGAAATTGAAAAAAGACTGTTGAGTTAGGCCCGTGTCTCTTTATGGCAGGATGCGCCGGAAATCAGCGGCCGCACAGGGCCGCCCTACCTTCCGGGATTCCAACACGTGGTAGGGCGGGACAGCCTGTCCCGCCGCGCGTTTCTTCATCCCTCCAATTCCGGCCGGCAGAGCTCGTAAAAATGGCATCTGCGGCAAGTATTAATGTCCGCGCACATTTCCCAGTCCTCCTTGGGCAGGGGTTCGTTGCGCCGCAAATCGCCGTCCGCCAGGTATTCGGCCATTTCCCTGACCGAGGCGCGGATTAAATCCCGCGCTTCAACCAGATTTTTCTCCGCGAGCCGGCGGCTTTCCGTAACGCCAGCGGCCAGATATTCCAGGTGAATGTTGACTTTCTCCGGCGCGATTTTATGCTTGAGCGCCGCCCAGAGCCCGTAAACCGCCATCTGGTCCGCGTGCGCCGGCTTCGGACTGCCGCTTTTCCAGTCATGGATATACATGCTGCCTTCCCGGAGATAAGCGTAATCGGGGATGGCGTAAATTTTTATCCCCTCGCAATCAAATGATTCCGGGTCGCCCTGGGCAACGCCGCGCACATTAATTTCCTGTTCCGGTTTCACCGGCGCGAGCCCGGGCAGAATTTTTGAAATGAAATTGGAAAGGCAGATTTTGATGCGGACGATCATTGCGGCCGTCATGGCCTTTTCCTTTTCCCCGTTTCTTTCAGGGCCGGCGTAATAATGCTCGTGCAGACAGCAGAATTTTTTGGGATTTGTTTTCCAGCTCCCCGCTAAAGATTCGCTCCAGCACCGGTTCAGGAAAGGCTTTGCGGCCGCCGCGTAAGCTTCCTCCGCGGTGGCGGCGCGGCCGGACTGCTGTTCGCGGACGAGCCAGTTTACCCCTCTTTCAACGGCGTTCCCCAGAAGGGTAAAGCGGTTTTCCATCTTGCTCAGGCGGTAGGCGGCGCGTTGGAGCGGGGAGGCGTTTTCGTTCCAGCCGTTCCACATGGCGTATTTCGCAAAATAGCGCCGACGCCGGCATTCGGCAAAATCCTCCCGCGCCGATATGGACCAGGAAAATGTGTTTATTAATTCCGTCATTAGCCTGAACCCGATAATGTTCGATGATTCTCAGAGTTGTTGAATGCGTCGCTCGTAATTGGCGTGAGAGCCTATCCAAAACCAAACGAGGGTATCATCATCCTCTCGGAAACCAAGCGCACGCCAGCCAAGACCAATTCTAACGGAGTATGTCGGATATCGCTTGCCAACACGTTTGAAGGAAAGACTCGGATGATAGGGATTGTGTTTCCATATTTTATAGTTCTCTCTTGCGAGGCGTTGAATGCGCTCCGGGAGATTGGCGAAACAGAGGCGGAACTCCTTGGTAAGATAAGACTTCACAATTCGTCAAATCCCATTTCCTCGGTCTTGCCATTTTTGTGTTCTGCCATTGCGGTCAACGTCAGTTTGTCTAATGCATCTTGGGACTTCTCTATGGTGGCGTCCCACTGCAATCCCCACTCGATTTCATGGAGAAACTCGGTTGCCAAAATGTCCTGGACGTCCGCAGGAAGGCTAGACGCCTTTTTAAAGACTTGTTCCAATAGTACTGTCATATGATATCCCCCACATTTCTTCTCATTGATTTTCAGATTACCATCGTATCTTGGCCTGCGTCAATATCTTTCCTCGAATAATCTGGCGATAGACGGGGTGCCGTTGTACAATATTTTGCTATTTCAGCGGTTGTCCGAGCAGGTCATTTTCGCCACAACTCACGGAGTGGCAAAGAAAAGAACAAGAATTATGACACGATCATATCAAAGAGATTTATGCGTATTTAATTCAGCCACTACTGATTATTCATCCGGAATTCAACCGTGCCGTTAATCGTCGTCTCGGCTTTAAGGGAAAGGCCGTCTTTGATAATCCCGGCACTTTTGCCGTTGATAATAACATCTGTTTCCTTATGCGGCGTATTTTGAGGCAATGTTATCCGCGCCCCGGCATTTTTATCGGAGCTGATCGGCGTAAAGGTGAATTTGACCGATTTTTCCGTGAATTGATAATTGACGTTTGCGACCGCATCGTCCCCGCGTCCGACTACACAGGTAAAACACGGCGTTACGATAAATCCGGGAACGACAAACTCGCCGGCTGGCCCCATTTGAGGCGGAGGTAATGGATTCTTTTCAATATCATCCATAAAAACGTCTTCAATCGGGGAAAGATTGTTTTTTGTGTCATTATAGCCGTGAAACCAGCGATTGATATCCGTAATCTTGCTGACATGAACGAAAATATTATTATACCCATTTTTCTTTGCCGCTTCCACGAACGCTTCATCCATGGAAACAGGGCAGGTAGTCTCTTTTTCGTCATAGGCAATATGAAAACGCGCGCCGCGCAAGTTGCCCGCCGCCAAGACGGCGTTCCTGACTAGATATTTATCCGGCACCTGTTCCGGTATTCCGCCCACCGCATTGGTCACTTCTTTCGTAAAATGACCGGAGGAAGCCCATTTTCCGTAATCGGTAATCCCGAAAAGGGCCAGGCCGCCGCGAAATAAATATGGAAAGCGCACCATGACGGAAAAAACATTTCCGCCGCCGTTGGAGTAACCGATGATTGATATTCTGGAAGCATCCACTTTGTCGCCATATTTTGCGATGGCCGCCCGAATGCTGTCATAAATATCCATGATCTCAATGCCGCCGTCATCGTGCTGTCCCGGCTGTCCGGCCTTTCCGCGCCGGCCGTTACACACGCAAAAATAACCGCGGGCGGCCATCCGTTTGGCGAAAAACAGCAAAAGATCACGACCGCCGTTATATCCGCATTGCAGAACCATCAGCGGCAGTTTAGCGGAGTTTTTTGGATATACCGCGACCGAACGGAGCGGACCGACACCGTCAAATGAGCTGGAAAATGAACAATCCTCCTGGACAATATTTTCCTTCTTTGCCCGGTGTCAAGTCATTCAGTTTGACGTTTTTGACACCATTCTTGCAAAATAGCGGCATACGAAAAGTTATCCGCAGGTCTTCCATTGTTTTTTTGCTTTTATTTGCAACTGTCAAGACGAGTGTTTCGGAAGTTTTGTCATAATTCAAGCAAAAGCCCAATCCGGGTATTTTTTTGCAGATTGTGAGGCCTTCATCAACCGGTCTGTTTTTTTCGTTGTGGACTGCGTCTATAATCCCAGGCGTCATTTTCATACCGTCATGCTCAACATTCAATAAAACATTTTCGTCCGAAGATTTGTTCAATGGACAGTTTTGGCCGTTTACGCTCGCGGAAGACAATGCCGCGCGCTTCAGACATATACTTTGGAATCCACGCCACAAAAAACGCCCAGACCGGATCGCCCAGAAACCGCGCCACGGCGATTCCCCATACCTGTGGCAGTCCGACTAGATTTCGGATGCTTACCCGTCCACCGGCACCATTATCCGGACAAGACTCATGTTCCGTCATCTTGTTTTTCAGAATATAGCCGCGTTCAGCCTCGGTTATATGTTTGTTCTTTGCAGGGTCGTTGAAAAGCCATTGCCAGCCCAAAAGCCAGAGGGCACAAACCCCGCCGGTAACAAAAAACGCCCATTGCCAGCCGAACTTCATTGCAATCAAACCGGTGACGGGCGGCGCAACAATGCCGCCGATCATCATGCCCATAACCGATAAACCATAAGCAAATCCACGTTCCTTCTGGGGAAACCATTCCGCACAGGCCTTCGCGGTGGCGGGAATGACCCCGGATTCCGCCATGCCAAGCGCAAACCTCAGGATCACAAACCCCATGACCGATCCGGCAAACCCGTGCAGGGCGCAGGCCGTTCCCCACCAGGCGAGCATCAACGTGTACCCCAGCTTTGTGCCGATCTTGTCAAGCAAACGCCCCGTCACCATCGCAAAGACGGCGTAGGCCAGCCAGAATCCGCCGTTGATCAGGCCCCAATCCTGCGGCGTCCAGTTCAAGTCGCGTTTGATCATCGGCTCCAGGATCGCCAGCACGTTCCGGTCAAGATAGTTCAAGGCCGTGCCGAAAAATAAAAGCCCCACGATCCACCAGCGAAGATTTTTTATGCGCATTTTTATTTTTCCAAGGCGGCGTTTAGCCGCAACCAAATTTCCCTTATCGCCTGCATTGTTAAGAGCAGTACGAATTTAGTTTGGATTGGTGTCTGAAATCGACAATCGGCAATCGAAAATCGTAAATCCCCATTACTCCACCACTGCAACCTTAATTGAATCCTTTCCTCCCGACAGATATTTCACGGCGTTTTCAATGAGCCGGACGGCGTTTTCAGACGGAACGCTTTTGTCAATGGAACCATAACTATACCTAAGCTGATAGTAATGGCCGATGATCTTGCCTTTGCCAAGGGACCATTCGCGGATGACCGCGCCCGAATCAAAAGCATGATTTTTGTTCGGAACATTTTCTCCTCCCTTGACCGGCTTTACATACAAATCCGCAAGCACGGTTCCTTTGGCGATGGATTCCGGCTCTTTATCCCATTTGGCTCTCTTGAACAGGTCAAACTGCTCAAATGTGATAATGTTATACTTTCCGTTCTCATCTTTAATCGGAAGAAGGTCGCCAAATATTGGGTGGCTAGTTTTATCCGCGGAAGCCTGAATGCCCGCCCACTTTACATGTTTAGGCAACTGATGAGGAGTCGGTATGACCGTCAGTGGAGTTCTTGAGGTTTCGCCTAGAATTTCCGGCGCGATCTCCATGGCGTTGCATATCAGAAGAAGTCCTTTCCCATTCTCAACCTGCGCGCGGAGAATATCGGCCAGGTGTTTATCGGCAGTTGCGGGAAGCTTGTCCTGGAAATAATGGTTCCAGACTATCACGTCATAAGACGCCAGATTGTCCTTCCCGGAGGCAATATCCTCAATAAGCACGGGCTTGGCGTCAAACGATTTCAAATACGGTAGCGTACGAACCGTCTGTTCCTTCCGCAGATGTTTTGAAATATCGTCCGCCTGATCAACCATGGCCGTATCTTTCCCCGATCCGATCCCGCCGATTCCCACGGTTATTTCGCCCGGTTTGAACCTGATGACGGACGCTTTTCCATCCACCTTCCGGCACAGTTCGGCGTTCTCAAGCGATGCTATTGCCTTGCCCGGATGATTTACCATCGCATAGAAATAATAGTCATCCGGTATGCTCTCCGTCCATTCCGGCAGCCTGGCCGCGAACGTCAGTTTGTCGCCGGTGAAAGAAGACTCCGCAATGTCGGCAAACGTCCTGGCCAGGGAAGCGTCGGTCGCATTCCCTTCGACGACCTCAATCTTATACATGCCCCGCCTGTTCGGCAGGAAGACATGATTACCCTCAAAATAACGCCAATCCTTGCCGTCCAGCTTGACGCTTGCCACTGTGTTCTTGAAGGCGATCCTCGGCGCAAAGATGAATGAGGTAATATCCAGCACTTCAACTGTGGTAGAAGATTTGTTTCCATCACGAGATATATCCTTCAAGGCCGTCGTGTACTGGCATCCCCAGCCCGCTTTAGCGGTATCATTGATAAATCCATATTTTTTTATCTTCGCGTTTCCCTTGGCCGGCAAATAGACCTTCAGATAATCATATCCGTTCTCAGCCTGGGCCACCCGCGCTTCGCCTACCTGCGCCCCGCGGAATACCCATTTACTAAATTCATAAACTTGATACGGGTCTTCCCTGTTGCCTTGTACTTTAACCACCTTGACTACCGGAATATTGAATTCATTCTTTACTTCCGCCTCTTTTTCACCGTCCAATGTCACCATCTCTTCCGGGGAGGCGATGAATTTGTACAGATCCGCATACTCTTCCGCCTTGTAAAGTCCATCCGGTATTACTAAGGATAGATCAATGCTTTCCTTCTGACCTTTTGATTCTGACACTGATTTTAGAATTAACGAGACATTCGGCTTCCAAGCGATTCCATTAACATTGCCTTTATTAAACAACATCAACACAATTTCCGGTAATTTTCCCGTGCTGTCCACAAGACGGACAATATCGGCAAGGGGGATTGTGCTCTCCGCCGTATATGTCTTTCCCCCGGCAATCAACTGGTCGTAGCCCTTGACCGGTATCTCGGTCCCAATCCCGGAGGAAGCGTTACCAATACTCCGGTCAATCGCAATACGCACATATGGACTGTCGTTGAACATGGTGAACGCGCGGGTCTCTTCCACACTCGTATCGTTCAGCTTCATTTTATATTCCGCCTGCAGTATTGACTTGTATCCGGCTGGCTCAATGTGCTTGAAGGTTACCTCAGCAGATGAGGCGGCGGAATTATCCGCAAGATCAATCGTTCTCAAAAACGGGGCGGAAAGCGTAACCGCCCGCGAATTGTTATCCCAATGCGCAAGCCGTTCCGGGTCAGCCTGCAGAATGATTTCATCCTTCTCCGGCATAAGCACAAGGTTCAGGTAATTGTTCTGGATGAATGCCGTTTTTGAAGGATAGGGATAGCGCTGGG
Source organism: Kiritimatiellia bacterium (assembly GCA_028715905.1). Taxonomy (NCBI): domain Bacteria; kingdom Pseudomonadati; phylum Kiritimatiellota; class Kiritimatiellia; species Kiritimatiellia bacterium. The sequence goes on along the minus strand of JAQUQV010000065.1, from coordinate 954 downwards.
AAATACGAGTTACGTTTGTACCCCGGAACCAGTCCGCCCCCAGCGCCGTGAATTTTGCGCTTACTGCTGTCTTGATCGGATCCTGGCCGCAGCCATAAACGTACATTCTGCTGCCGTCCGGACACATGTTTTCAGCCTCCTGGATCGCCCAGAATGCGGATGGGGATAAATTTTTACTCCCGCGCGCAATGGCGCGGCAGCGAAATGCGTCATTGACCTGTTTCAATATCCAATCCGGATACCCGCGGCCGCCAAATTTGTTTGCGGTAATCTCCGGGCGACACTCGGGCGCCTGGGTTCCCCAGAATTGCAGTCCACCCCGCTTTTTAATTTCTTCATACAGTTTATAATAGCATGATGTCTGATCGTCCCCGCCTGTGCCGTTGGTTGCCATGACGTCCTGTTCGTTCGGCAGTGTGGTATTGAAGAGGTGATTATCGGTGTAAAAGTAAATGAAAGGACTGTAGGATAGGACGCATTTCATGAAAAGCGGCGACGGCATGACACTCCACTGTTCGCTTCCCATGCCATCCATCAACTCATCGGGCGATACGCTAAGACAATCAAACTGATTGCTGAATAAATTCATGGTATAATCCGCCGCTTTAGCGAACGTCGCGCCAGTAAGCTTATGCGGGAACCAATGAATCGTCATATCGCGCGAGTGGACGTGTTTGTGAAAAGCCGCTGTGCTTTCCCTGGTCCAGCCGGCGCGTTTTTCAAGAGGATAACCGCCGCGATATATTTCAAGTATATTCGCCCCCCATTTGTAGCTCTCGTCAACCGCGCGTTTGCTCATATATTCCGGAGAGACAACCTCAGGATCTACACGCTGGTAGAACGGGGTAGTCTCCCACCCCCAGAGATCAAGATTTACCTTGCCCGGATTACTTGTGAACAGCGAATGTTCAGATACAACTGGCTTTCGGCTAATTAGGACAGCAATGGAATCCG
>JAQUQV010000064.1 GCA_028715905.1 Kiritimatiellia bacterium | reverse complement strand
GCGGCGTGATCGTTGACGGCATCCGCTGCTGCAAACTGGCGCTTGACCGCGGGATCGGCGGCGTGCTGGAAAGCGCCTCGGCCTATCTCTCCAAGAGCGCGCCGGTGCAGTATGCCTCCGAGGACGAAGCCCGACAGGCCATGGATGAGTTTATTGCCGGAAAGCGCGTTAAGTAAGCAGAAGGAACGCAAGGTTACGCGTCAGAGGCTGACGGAAAATTTTGAGGGTTAAATATGGCGGGACCAGGAGCGGAATATATCGGGACGGAGGAGAAGCTGGAAGCGCTTGACGTGCTTGCATCCGGATATTTATTCAGATACGGACGGAGCGACGATGCGAGATTCAAGGCCAAGGTATGGAACCTGGAACGCGAATTTTGTGATTACGTTGGCGCAAAGCACGGCCTGGCGGTAAACAGCGGCACGAGCGCTCTGCTTGCATCATTGATCGGACTGGAAATAGGCGCCGGCGATGAAGTCATTGTGCCCGGCTATACCTTCATAGCCTCAATATCGTCAATCGTATATGCCGGCGGCATACCGGTCTTGGCCGAGATAGACGAATCCTTGAATCTGGATCCGATGGATTTGGAACGCCGGATCACGGAACGGACCAAGGCAATCATGGCGGTGCATATGCTGGGAAATCCGGCGAAAATGGACGCGATAATGGAGATAGCGAACAGGCGCGGAATTCCCGTCATTGAAGATGCGGCGCAAGCCTGCGGCGGCGTTTATCGCGGAAAAAAGCTGGGCACGATCGGAAAAATCGGGGCATATTCTTTTAATTTTTACAAGACCATGACATGCGGGGACGGCGGCATGATGGTTACTGATGACGAGGAAGTTTATACGAAGGGTTTTGGGTTCCACGATCAGGGCCATCTGCCGAACCGCCAGGGAGTGGAGATCGGAAAGCGGTCCGCGATCGGGCTGGATTTCCGGATGAATGAGCTTACGGGCGCGGTGGCGCTGGCGCAGCTCAGAAAGCTGGATGCGGTGTTAAATCATTTGCGGGCGATAAAGAAAACATTCAAGGAAAAGATATCCGGATTAAAAGGAATACAGTTCAGGGAAATTACCGATGCGGAGGGAGAATGCGCGACGGTCTTGACCATTATCTTGCCCGACAGGGAAGAGGCAAAGACCCTCGCCCGAAGACTGGACACGCCGTTATTGATAAATTCGGGGTGGCACGTGTACAGGAATATGGAGCAGATACTGTGCCGCGAATTTAAAACTCTGGACGGGCAGGTGATAAAATACGAAAAAGGGATGTTGCCAAGAACGGAGGATATTCTTCGGCGAAGCATGAATTTGACGATCGGGTTGAGGGACCGCGGCATTGGCGCGGTCTACGGTCTGGGACCGAAGGATACGACGAAAGAGGCGGAAAGCAAAGGATATGAGTTTGCGAAAATAGTCAGGGAGACAATCGGATGAAAATGGCAGTGCTTGGCGTTGGCGCGCATCCGGATGATCTGGAGATATCATGCGGAGGAACATTGGCCAAATATGCCCGCATGCGGCATAGGGTCGTAATGGTCTGCATGACGGACGGGCGATACGGGAGGCTGCATGCGCCAGCCAGGATGATGCGCATAAGGGAACGCGAGGCGCGTTCCGCGGCAAAAATTATCGGGGCAGAGCTGGTCTGGTTGGGGCATTCGGACCTCGGTTTACGGGATGATTTCAGACTGAGAATGGAACTGGCGGATTTGATCAGGCAGGTCGGGCCGGGCGTGATAATTACCCATGCGCCAAACGGGCTTAATCCGGATCATCGGACAACTAGCAAGATAGTCTGTGACGCCTTGATTCCGGCGTTTACACGCACATTGAAGCTGAAACACAGGGCCTGCCGTGAAATGCCGGTATTATATTATATGAGCACGGTGGGCGGCACGGATTTTAATCCGGAAGAATATGTGGATATATCGGATCTGATAAGAATCAAATTAAAAATGCTGGCAAGGCATGAAAGCCAGGTGGAAATCTACAGGCGATATGAAAAACGCGACTTTTTGGAATTTGTGGAGGCGGCGGCCATGGTGGATGGATTCCGGTGCGGCGTGAAATATGCGGAGGGGTTCAGAAAATTACACTCCTGGATGCAAAACCGGCCATGCCGTTTGCTGCCTTAAAATGAAAATCAAAGCCATAAGATTCGGCAAATTGCCCCTCCATGACGCCTGTTGGTCGCTTATCACCGGCAGGGACAATCGGATATATGTGGGAGTTTGCGGCGAACTGACAGGCGGGTTGAGCGTTTATCTCGTGTCATATGATCCTAAAACAGAGAGAACGGACTATCTTGTAGAAGTGGCGGCGACTGTGGGCATCCCTTCTGATAATGGACATGCCACCCAGAGCAAGATACATTATTGTCTGCTGGCAGGGGATGACGGATTGCTTTACGGGGCCACGCATTGCACGGGCGCCCCCCTGGGAGATCCCATTTGGCGGCCGTGGCATTGCTGGTATAACCCGGCCAAGACTTTTGATGGGGCGAAAATATTTTGTTATGACCCCGCAAGGGATAAAGTGGTTTTTACGGATACGGTTTTGTCCAAGGAAGGTTCAAGATGCATGGCTCTTAATCAGAAAGCGAAGAAGCTCTACGGCATCTCCTATCCCAAAAACCATTTTTTTGTATATGATCTTGCAAGCCGCCGCACCGAAGATTTCGGGCGGATAGGCAGCATTAATCCACAGGCAATATTTCTTGATGTCCAAAATAATGCCTATACCACGGATGATTATGGCTATTTGCTTAAATTTGACGCGCAGAGGCAAAAGCTTCATCAGTTAAGCGTAAAATTGCCGCGGTCCCCCTTTCGGGATGGTTTTCATAATGTTCTTTACGACGCGGTCTTGTCGCCCGACGGCAAAAGCGTATTCGGGGTAAGCTGGAATTTTGGCGCGCATCTTTTCAGATATGATTTTGACGAAGGCCCGGAAGGACGAATTTGCGATTTAGGCCTGCCCTACGGTCCGGATCGTGATTATTGGAAAAACATGACCAGTGATCATGCCGGCGGGCTTGTTTTCGGATTTGACAAAATGCTTTATTATGCCGTGAATTTTTATTGGAAGGAACCGGTGGAGACGCATTTAATCCGTTTTCATCCCGAAAAGCAGATACGCGAGGACCTGGGAATAATCGCGGAAGGAAATTGCAAGGCTAATTATATTGCCAGAGGCGCCGCGGACATTTATGGTAATCTGTACTTTGCCGACGCCGGCGTTCGGCCCACGAAAGTGTTCAAGTATACGCCGGAATATGCAAAGACGGATACAACGCGCGCTTCCATTGATATTTATCGGAATTGGGGGTAAACATGTTGACAGACCTGGACGGCAAAGTTTGGCCGACCCCGCCGGATGAAGAGGGGCGATTTAAAAAAGATCCCCGGCGCTTGAGAGAGATTACAGCAAGGTACGAGAAAGACGCATTTGTCAGCGAAGGGCATCTTCAGACGCGTCTCCTTGGAAACATCACGTATGCCAAGCCGATTCCGCCGGGGGAATGCGGCATTACTTCTCTGGCCGCCGCGCCGGACGGCAGGATTTTCGGAGCTACCGCCGGATTAAAATCGCATCTGTTTTGCTATGATCCCTCGCCGGATGCCGATACGGTGATAGATATCGGAGTGATTGCGGATAATACGGCGGTCTGTCGTTCGCTGGCGGCCCATCCGGATGGGAGAATATTCGGCGGCACTGCGGGCGATGGCAGGAACGGGGAAGGATTTATTTTTTGTTATACCCCCGTTTCAGATAACATAATCACTACCGTGGCCGATCCTTTGCATGTCATCGGGCAGATAAAAAGATTGGCGGCGCCGGTAAAGAACGAGGGCATGGCAACTCTGCTGATGGATAAACGCGGCAGGAATCTTTACGGTTTAAGCAACCGGAGCGGCGTATTGTTTGCTTACGATATCGTTGCCGATAAAGTGGAAATAAAGGGGCAAATAGACGAGCTTGGTGAATATTCGCCGTGTTTGGCGTCGGACAATGAGGGAAATATTTATGGCGCGTGTCAGAGAGGATTTCTATTTGAATATAATCCGGAATCCGGGAAAATTGAGAAATTGAACATTCGCATTCCCTGCCTGAAAGGCAGCGAGGTTTACAATAAGGTGGATTCTTTTGCGGTTGACCGGCGTTCAGGCGTTATATACGGAGGTAATACAGACGGCGTAATCTTTGCCTTTAATCCCGCCGCCAGGGAAATTATCGCGCTCGGCAAGCCTTTGGCTTCCACCCGCATAAGAGCGCTGACGGCCGGCCACGACGGTAAAATATACGGACTGGGCGGAGAGCCCGGCGGCTGCGCGCATTTGTTTTGTTATAATTCCAGGAAACATGAACTAAAGGATTTGGGAGCATTGCTGGCCGGCGTGGAAAGACGTTGGTACGGCTATGAATTTGACGCCGCGGTTACCGGGAAAAACGGCGAAATTTATCTCGGAGAAAACGACCGCATAAGTCATCTGTTCATCTACTATCCGCCTGTTGAGAATGCTTTCGCGACCTGAAGACACGCTGTCGCTTTGTCTTTAAACGCGGATTGAAGGGAGATCGCGCATGAGCGCCGGTTCAAGAACCATATTGCGCTTCGCCGTGCTTGGCGATACGCATTTTTGCAGACGGCGGGTGAAAGAACATTGCAGAAGGAATTGCCCGTTTGCCGAACTTCCCGACCATGTGCGCTATAACGCCATGCGCGACGCGATCCTTGCGCCGATGTTTGCGAAAATCAGGGAAATGCATCCTGATTTTGTGATTTCCACCGGTGACTTTGTGGAAGGCGGAATGCGCGACCGGGAAAAAACTTACCGGGAAATGCGGCAAGGCTGGAAGTTCATGCGCCGGCTCGGCGTTCCCTGTCTTATAGCGAAAGGAACGCATGAAGGATCCGGCAATCATCCTGGCGCCGAAGCATATCGCGAAATCGTTCTGCGCGGCATGGCCGCCCGGACGGGACAGGCAATTGACCGGGAATATTTCCGATATGAGTTGAAAAATAATCTTTTTGTCATATTGGATTATTTGAATTATGACGAGAAACAGGATCGCTGGTTTGAGGACCAATTGAAGGCGGGGGCGCGCGCGGCAAAACACATATTTGTCGCAGCTCATCCGCCTCTCTATAATTGGGGGCGGCATTTCTTCATTAATGAGCCGACTTTTGTCAAAAGAATCGCCGCGCTTTGCGAAAAATATCCGGTGGATGCCTATTTTTGCGGACATACCCACAACCAGGCCGTGAGTTTCCATGAAACCGGCGATAAAAAAGGGTATTTGCAGATTACGGCCTCCTCGGTCGGCTATCCCGGCATGGATTTGGTTGCGTTGGACGAGTTTCATGTTCTTGCCGAATTCAGTCCCCGCGACCGATATTTATGGGGGATTCTTGAAGACAGCTCTCCCGGTTTTTATTTTTTTGAATGCAAAAACGGAAACATGCGCGTGGATTGGTTTTCATTTAAGGGCCACACGGCGTCGTTTTCCGTGAAGGGCAGAAGGACTTTGCCTGTAAACGTCAAATTGCCGGAATACAGAAAAACAACGCGCGTAATGAAGCCCGGTGATTTTAATCAGGTTAAGGCCGCCTGGCTTTATATTTACGGCATCTATGGCGACAACAAATCAACGCGTTTGATTTTCAACGGTCATGACTGCGGCGAGCTTCCCGTGAACAACGGTTATACGTCGCGGCGCTACGTCTTGCTGGATGAACAGGCGTTGGAATCAATCGCAAGCAAAAACGAGGTAAAAATCAGGCTTCCATGCCGCGGGGAATTCGTTTTGGGAAGCGTTTCGTTGGAACTTATTCTCATGGATCATAGAATAATTCATTCTGCGGTCTGCCCCGAACTGTTTGTCTGCGGCGAACGCTGGAAGTTGTTTCGCAAGCCGCGCAAATATCTGTCCGTACGAAACGGCCAAACGGTCATTCTGACGATAATGTTGTTCCGGGAAAATGCTTTGTTATAACCCCAACCCGGCATAGCCGGAACCATAAAGGGTTCCGGCTATGCCGGGTGATAATTTTTTGATACAACCTTGTGACAACAAGGAGGTTCATTATGCAAACAGCATTTCTTGAACGGCATACCGAGGACATTCTCGGCGCCTATTCGTGTTTTGACCGGATCGTCATCCAAGACACCCTGCCCGACATTGCCCATGCGGATATGCCTGCGCAATACTGGAAGAAAGCCATATTGATCGTTGTCTCATGTTGGTTAACATGCGGGCTTATAACCCGGGCTGCACCGGCGAAACTGCGGGTGGGGATTTTCAGCGGCGAGGGGTTTCCCGACGGGTTCGGCGCAAGACCGGCGTCCTGGTATCAGGACGAATTAAAGAAGCTGGAACATGAAGCGATCGTGTTGAACGCGGATGATATGAGCAATGCGGAGCGTCTCAATCGCAAGACGCTGGACATCCTGATCTTGCCCGACGGCAAAAATGTGCCCTGCGAGGCCGCGTATTTGATTCCTGAATTTCTGGCGGCGGGCGGACATCTTGTCACAACATATCTCCCCATGACCGGTTACAAAAGCGATCCGTCCCAATCATCCAAATGGACGGATGGATTTGACATTCATTATTTCAGGCTAAGTTGGCGCAAGTATCCAATGACATGGCAGATACGATTTTTGCCCTGGAAGTCCGCCCGGAGAAATCTGAATTGTGAATTAAAAATCAATACGAACCTGACGGCTTCTTGCAGAGCCCTTCTGCCGGCCACGGCCGGCCCTTTGAATGCGAGCATGGGCTTGCCGGACAAGTTGAATATGTTCCGGCATGAAAATATTAACGGCGAGCGTGAATACCGCGACTTGAACTGTGCCGGCGGTGATAATATGGAGACGGCGGCCAACATCATCCTGCCGGTCTATACGCTGCCGACGGGCGAATCCGCCGATTTCCTGGCATATCGGTATCACAACAATTATTACAACGGCGCCACGCTGGTGCATCTTGGGCAGACGGGGGAATCCTTAATGAAGGGGGACAAGGCCGGCGAGGTCCTGCAAGCCTGCCTAAAATTATGCGCGGAAAAATACCCGGGGGAACAGACGGAGGAATGGTATGAGCGTATGATCAATGTTCAGCGCAAAACGAGCGCGTTCGGGAAAATCTTTACCGCCGCTTATCACCGGGCGCGGGACGCGATGATCGCGGCATTTTACAGCGGGGAGCGGGAAACATATTATGCCATCCAACAGGATATGCAGAAAATGATGGCCGGATTGGAAGCGGTGATGCAGGAAAAGCAGGCGCTGGACAAACTGCTGCATGCCGGAACGGATTATGCCGGCCAGGATCAGCGCCGGAAGGCGCTGTTGGAACGGATTGCGGCCGAGGAAAAGAAATGCGAGGAAGTGAAGGCGGCCGCGGCCGGACTGCCGGTCGTCCTCAAAGAACCGGAGCAGGTAAAAATAAGGCATGCTTTGGGGAGAATGCCGGCGGTGGCGGGGGTTACTTTTATGGGGTTATACGGATTAAATGCTATGTTGCAGGCCATAAAGGAATCGGGATGCAACGTTTGGCTTTTTCAGAAGCACTCTTCTTTCCCCTTTTTGGATTCGCCGTCGGTAAAGTCCCTTATGAACGGCATTAAGATAGAAAAGACTTTTTCCAGAAAAATAACTAAAGAACAGGGGAAACTTGATCTTTTATCCGGGCAAGTCAAGGAAACCCGCCGGGAAAAGCTTCAACCTGGAAAAACGGAAGAAGATGTCAGGCAGTTTATTGGAGAATGGAAGAAACTGCCGATGATCCGCTACTGGGCCGGCCAGGAAGGTGGGTTGGGGTGCGCGTATTGGGGAAGCCAGGCGCGCGAGGAATATGCGGAACACTTGGCGGAAAAATATAAGAATGTCAGCCGGATGAATGAACGCTGGTTGACTGCCCATACAAGCTTTAATGACGTCAATTTGATTACGCGGCAGCCGCAAACAGCCAGTGAACACGCCAATTGGGAGGACTGGAGAAAATTCCGCGAAATGCAGGTTATCAGGTCCCGGAATGCGGTCTACAAACTATTTAAGAAATATTCGCCAGATACATTTTTTTCCTACTGTATTTCAACCGGATGCCGCTGGTATCCGTTCTACGGGGTGGATTATTATGAATTGACCAAAACCCAGGATATCGTCGGGACCGACGGAACTTCCATGCCGGTGGAACAGGAGTGGACTTATTTGGATTTAATTGCAGACGGTAAAAAGCTCTGGACCATGGAATGGGGCGCATTTTATTTTCCGCCCGCCGATCTGCTGGTTGGCCGGAAAAAGTTAGCCCGGCAGTTGTGGCAGGAGGTCAGCGGCGGGCATGCGGGCGTCAATTGCTGGATATGGTGCTGGCCTGGATACCCCGCTAATTACGTTGATACGACCGGCCTGCCGACGCTGTACGGCTGGGAATTGACGCAATTGCTGTCTGATTTCCGCAGGATAGAGCATATTCTTTTAGATGGTAAACGCGCTGATCCGGAAGTCCGGATATTGTTTTCTAACACGTCCCGGTGCCATGACCAATCGTGGAAACCATGGGGGGGAACGCGGGCGCTTTCCCTGCACTTGAAAGCCGTGGATAATCTGTATGGCTGCTTCGCGAAGCTTGCATTTGCGGCGCGGGTGCTGGATGAAGGCGCGCTGCGGGACGGCGCGGATTTAAGAAAATGCCGGATATTGATTGTGCCCCAGGCGCAGTATTTATCCAGTGAAATCCAGGACAAACTGCTGGATTATGCGAAGAACGGCGGTTGCCTGGTGGTTGAAGGCTTAAGCGGCAAATGCGATAATTACGGGAACAGTTCCAACAATATGTTCAAGGCAATGGGGATAGCGCGCGGAATGGCAAGGACAAAGGAAGTGCAGTTGAAAGAAGGTGTTATTTATACGGCGCGCGATCCGAAGAATCAGGAGTTGTTTTACGCGCCCATCGCGGTGGAAGGGGGCAAGACGCTCCTGCAATATGCATCGGGCGAGCCGGCGATGGTGAGCAGGGAATGCGGTCAGGGGAAGATCATTGTGAGCGGCCTGCCGTTCAGCGTGGAACAGGCGGGGATCGGGCAGATCATGGATAAGATCTTCAGCGAGGCGGGATACACGCCGAAATATAAATGCGACGACGAGAAACTGGTTTTGAGGGAATGGGAATATGATAATGAGTTGTATCTGATTTGCGCGCATCCGGAGGGGAAAGAGGGAAAAGACATTTTGAAGCGGTTTTGTCTCAAGCTGAGGGGGGACTGGGAAGTGGAGGATTATTTGCTGGGGATGAAAGCTCCGGTGGCATACGAGGGGGGATGGACCGTGATGGAAGGCGTGATCCTGTCGCCGGGCGGGCGGGTGTACCGGTTGAGGCCTTGGGCCGGGCATCCGGAAAAAAAGAAAGCAGCGGGGAAACCGGCAAAAGAGGGAGAGGGAAAGCAAGTTTTCATGGAAGAGACGGGCTTGCCGTATAAGGGAGAAATCCGGGTGGAAAACGGCGAAGTCGTGCTGGGAGGATACAAATTTCAAGCGGCGGTGGTGAACGAGGGCGGGAGTTTTAACGAGAAAGGGCGGGTATTCCTGACGGCGAGAAAGGGGGATGAAGAACGGATGCAGGAATTGAAGACCGGCAAGGATTCATTATTCTCGTTTCGCGGCGAGACCCTGCGGGTGAAATGTGAAAGCCAGTGTTACGTGTATCCGGAAGGCGCGACCGTGGCGATAGAAAAGATAGAGCGTCCGAAGATAGAATCGGCATGCGGAATAGCAACGAACGGCAATGCCCTGGAACTTTCCAACGGGCTGGTGAGTTTAACAGTATCGCTGAATGCGGGGGGGCGGATAGCGGAATTGAAAACATGGCCGGAGGGGATCAACCATATTTTTTCAACGGGCGGGATCAAGGAAATAGACGGGATATATCCCGGGAACCTGATGAACCAGCTTTTTACGGTCAAGGGGGAGAGGGTTGGGGCGGAAAAATGCGTGATTGAAATGGAACCGGAAAAAACGGTCAACGGCTTAAGGGAGAAAAAAGAGATTGCATTAACAAAAAACATAGCCGGCGCCGCGGTAAAACTTGAATTAAAAAATGAAGGCGAAATGAACTGGCAAGGCATGTTCCGCGTGCATCCGGAATTGACCGTGGGGGGCATGGCGGATGGCGACGATGTGTTTTACGTGCCGGTAAAAGACGCCTTGAACGTGATTCATTATGCCGTCGGAGAAGAACGGTTGTTAATTCCATCCGAGGGCTGGACGGCCTGCTGCGACAGCCGGGAACGAATAGCATATGTGAGCGTATTTAGTCTGAACGAGGTAAAGACGGTCTATCTGTTTTTCGGCAATAATTGCTATAATATTGAGCTGTGGGGGGACAAAGGGACGGAGATAAAGAAAGGCGCAAGCCTGCGGCTGGATCATGAAATCTACATGATAAAGGGGGTAAGCGGGGTTGGCGGATATGGGAAGGGATGGGCGGGGAATATCATTATGTCATCCGACAAATGGACGCAGGACAAGACAATGAAAATAAAACTGGAACTCGGTAATGCGTATCTTGAGAAACAGTCGGCGCCGATCCGCGTGGTTTTGATGAAGGAGGGGAAAGAAATCCGGAGGTATTATGAAGGGAAGGCGGAAGTGAGTTATGAAAATCCGGCGGAGAGAGAGATAGAAGCCGGTTTTGACGGGCTGGGTGAGGGGGAGTATGAATTGAGGCTGGAGGCCGGGACAGATGCTGAAAAAATTTTCAGCATTGGCAAAAAGATAACGCTGGCGGGGAAGAAGCTTGAGGAAGACCGGGCGATGTGCCAAGCTTATCAAAAACGCCTGGATGCCTGCCTGAAGGGCCAAAATCTTGCGAAAGAGCGGAAGTTTAACGCAGTGCAGTTTTTGGAGGAACTGAAAACCGCGGTGGAAGAACAGGACGATGCGATTATCCGGCAAAAGCGCGGGAAACTGGAGTCGGTCCTGGGCGGATTGAATTCCGGGCGATAGGCAGGATTGACTCCATGCACATTGAGCTGAGAGGGATTTGCCGCGCTTGCCGGGAAAACAACCGGAAAAGACCGTGAGTTTTTGTTTTACCTGAATTTATGCGTAGGAATTTCAAAAATATGATCAAACGTGCCGTTGTAGGTAGGAGCCGAACCCCTGTTCGGCGATGTATGTTTTATTGTCCGGAATCGCCGCATAGGGATGCGGCTCCTTTCAAATACAGTGGCCGCCTTTGGCGACCTCATTAATGCGCACCCGTATGCGCAAGGTGCTAAATAGCAGCCGGCGGCAACACCGCGCCGCGCACGGGGGAGGTGATTAATACAGAAGAAAACAAGGACGGAGATGCCGGCGATATGGGCCGGCAACGCATGAGGGGCTGTAATCATCAATTA
>JAQUQV010000063.1 GCA_028715905.1 Kiritimatiellia bacterium | reverse complement strand
ATGGTCTTGTCCCGCCTTCCGGGCCTGCCCGTAGCGGGCAAAGCCTTCCAAATCTTGCTTCTGTTGCCCTCTAAACCGCACTCCTCTCGCCTTTTATCACTCTCCGGCTTTCTTGACGCGGCCCTGTCCCAGGGAAAGCGTGGAAACAATCAGTCTTGACCTTGAAGATTACAGGCATAAAATGACAAACTGGCTCGCGAGCAAAACGTAATAGAGTGAAGCGTCGCTCGTGAAGCGTGAAGCGGAAAACCCAACAGTCTTACGAGATACGTTTCACGAGATACGAGAATATGTACGAAGCATACTGGAAATTGAAAACGCGGCCTTTCCAAAACACCGCTGATCCGAAGTTTTTCTGCCATTCGCCCCAGCACGATGAGGCCCTGATGAAACTGACTTATGCCGTGAATGAAAACATGGGCGCGGCCATGCTGACCGGCGCCTACGGCTGCGGCAAGACTCTTCTTTCCCGGGTCCTTCTGCAGCAGCTGGGGGGCTTGTACGTGGCGCGGACCTGCCTGGCCCATCCGGGCATGGCGCCGGTGGATATTTTGCGCGCCGTCGCGCGCGCCATGACCGATGCCGCGCTTTCCGCGGAACGCGCCAGCCTGGTGCCCGACGCCCTCCTGGAGGCAATTGAACGCTCGCTGAAGGAAAACCGCCGCGACGGAAAACGCACGGTGCTTGTCATTGACGAGGCCCATATGCTGGATAATCAGGCGGCGCTGGAGGTTGCGCGGATTCTTTTGAACTTTCAGCAGGACAATGAATTCATGATGACCATCCTGTTTCTGGGGCACCTGGAACTGGCGGAACGCGTCGCCGCTCTTAAACAGCTGGCCCAGCGCATCCCGATTACCTGCACTCTCAGCCATTTTAACAGCGCGGACACCTTTACCTATGTCCAGACGCGCCTCTCAATAGCCGGCTGCAAAGAAAAACTTTTCGCCGATGAGGCTTTACAGCTTATTTACCGCAATTCCGGCGGGATTCCCCGGCGGATCAACACCCTGTGCGACGTGAGCCTTACGTTGGGATTTGCCAAGAAGGCGACCGTCATAGACACTAATCTGGTGCTGGAGGCTTCCGAAAAATTCGGGATTATTTAAACCGTTCCATGAAAACATATGACAGTTTTGCGGAGAAGTTTCCAATATTAACAGCGAATCGTCAGTGGTAAGTTCTGAATGGCGGCACTGCCGCCTTATCCGAACGTAAAATTTGCGCGCGAAAAAATAAACTTGTAAAAAGAAAGGGAAAAATATGGCCGATCTTGTTGTTCCGTTGAAAATCATTGCGCAATGCCTGGCGATTCTCTGCCTGATCCTGGCGGTGCTGCTGCTTGTCTGCCCCGGCGTTTTTTCCAGAATCAACCGCGTTTCCAAGATATGGTTTCCAACCGAGCGGCTTGAAAAGGAATTAAACCGGACCCGCGACATTGACGCGCAACTGCTGAAAATCAGGCGCATCCTCGGCGTCATCGCCCTTGCGCTGGCGTTTGTTTTTCTTCTGATATCGTTGAAATAGTCAGAATTGCCGAAATGGCGCTGAAATTTCGGCAACGTGGCTGCTGCGGGCCTTGGCTTTAACAAGAAGTCGGACGCCCGCAAGCGGGGGGGGGGGGGGGCGTGAAGACATGATGAAATACAAGACGCTGCTTGAAAACCTGCCTCAAAAAATCTTTTTTAAAGACAGGAAATCCGTCTATCTTTCCTGCAATAATAATTACGCAAGGGATTTGAAGCTTAAATCGGATGAAATCGCCGGAAAGACGGATTATGATTTTTATCCCGAAGACCTGGCCGCAAAATACAGGGCCGATGACAAACGTATCCTGTCGTCGGGGAAACCCCTGGAATATGAAGAAAAATATATCCAGGACGGAAAAACAATTGTGGTCCAGATAGTCAAAGCGCCCATCAGGGATGAGCGCGGACGCATCACCGGCATCGTCGGCATCTTTCATGACATAACCGCCCGCAAGCGGGCCGAAGATGAATTGAGGGCATCCGAGGAAAAATTCAGGGTTATTTTCAACGGCGGAACGGATGGAATATTGCTGGCCGATGTGGAAAACAGAAAATTCCATCTGGCCAACGCAGCGGCCTGCCGGATGCTCGGTTACAGCCCGGCGGAATTTAAAAAAATAGGGGTCACGGACATCCATCCTGAAAAAGATATCCCGTATGTTCTGGACCGGTTTGAAAAACAACTGAAGGGCATAACATCCCTGGCCAAAGACATGCCGGCGAAACGGAAAGACGGGAGCGTTTTTTATGCCGACATTAACGCTTCGGTGGTAACCATCGCCGGCAAGGCGTATCTTGCTGGTTTTTTCCGGGATATCACCGACCGCAGATTCGCGCTTGAGGCGCAGGCCGCCAGCGCCGCCAAGAGCCGATTCGTCCGCAATATCAGCCACGAAATCCGCACGCCGTTGAATGGCATCATCGGGGTCGGCGAGCTTTTGCTTGAAACCAGGCTGTCCGGGGAACAAATGGAATACGCGCAAATCATCAATGCCAGCGCGGAGAATCTCCTCAACATCATCAATGCCACCCTTGATTTTTCAAAAATTGAGGCCGGCAAGCTGGAGCTGGACAATATTGATTTCAATCTCAGGGACCTGACGGAAGACATCACCGGAGCGCTGGCAATCAACGCCGCCAGGAAGGGGCTTGAGTTGATCGGTTTTGTGGAGCCCGATGTGCCGGTCCATCTGAACGGCGATCTGAACCGTCTGCGCCAGATTCTTTTAAACCTGGCCGGCAACGCCCTGAAATTCACATCCAGGGGCGAAGTCGTTTTGAACGTGGCGTTGGCGGAAGAAAAAAACGGCCGCGCAGTTTTGCGTTTTTCCGTGCGCGATACCGGCATCGGCATCCCGGCTGACAAAATAAACATCCTTTTCCATTCCTTCACCCAGATAGATTCTTCGTTGTCGCGCAAGTTCGGCGGCACGGGGCTGGGACTGGCGATATCCAGGGGGTTGGCGGAACAAATGGGCGGCTCCATCGGCGTTGAAAGCGATTGCGGGAAAGGTTCAACTTTCCGGGTTATAATTCCTTTTGCGCATGCGCGGCGCAAAACGGCATCGCCCGGTCCGCGCGCGGATTCCGGCGGGACAAAAATACTGGTGGTTGACGACAATAAAACCAGCCGGATAACGCTCGCCAGACAATTAACGGCCTGGAATTTCAAGGTGAAAACGGTCCCCGGCGGCCTTGCGGCGCTTGCCGGAATGCGTTCCGCCGCAAAAAGGGGAAGACCCTTTCGCGCGGTCATTATTGACCAGCGCATGCCGGGCATGGATGGGATTACGTTTGGGCAAACCATCAAGGCTGACGCGGCGCTCAAAAATACAATTCTTTTGCTGATGAATTCCAGGTGGCCGCCGCCGGAGACCTGCGTTCAAGACGAACGGGTTTTCGCCGCCGTGCTTCTCAAGCCGATCCGCCAAACGGCCTTGTATTATAACCTGTTTGCGGCCATCAAGGGCAAAAAAATAAGTGGCCGGACGGGAAACTGGCCGGCGCGCCGCCGAACACGCGAACGATACTGTTCCGGCAGGCGAATGCGCATTCTCGTTGCCGAAGACAATCCGGCCAGTCAACAGGTTGTTTTGAGCATCCTGAACAAAATGGGGCACTCGGCGAACGCCGTTTCTAATGGCCTGGAGGCGATCAAGGCGCTGGAAATGATGCCTTACGACCTTGTCCTTATGGATGTCCAGATGCCGGAAATGGACGGCCTGGAGGCCACCGCCGTTATTCGCGATCCCGCCTCGCAGGTGCGCGACCATGATATTCCGGTTCTGGCGCTTACCGCGCATGCCATGGATAACGACCGGAAAAAGTGCCTGGCGGCCGGAATGACCGGCTACATTGTCAAGCCGGTCGGCATGGAATCCCTCAATCATGCCATCGCCGGCATTTCCCGGCCCGGGTCCGTTGCCGCGCGCCGGAACGAAACCGGTCCGGGAAACGCCCCGGAAGCCGTGTTTGATTGCAAGGCGTTTTCCGGCCGGATAAGCGGGACCAACGCGCCGGTCCGCAAGATCATAAATCTTTTCCTTGCGGAAACGCGGGCGCAAATACGCAGGCTTGAAGAAGCCGTTAAAAAACGCCGCCAGCCGGATGCCGCGCGGCTGGCGCATGTCATTAAAGGCGGCGCGGCTACTTTCGGCGGCAATCAACTCCGTTCCCTGGCGCATCAGATCGGCCTTGCCTGCCAGACCGCCAAATGGCGGGCGGCGGCGGAGATCGTGCCCGGGTTGAAAGAACAGTTTGCGGACCTTGAAAAAGCCATGCGCGCCTACTTGAAAACGTTAAGGCCGGAAAAGCCGGCGAGGGTGCCGCCGCGGCGCGGGCGCCGGAAACCCGGCGGCAAAAAAAAGCCGTGGCATTTGCCCTGACTGCTGCCGGAGATACTGCCAGACAGCGCTGGACAAAACGGCGAAATGTAAGATATTTTAACGGAACTGATATTACAAGGCAACACTGTTGCGAAAGGGAATAAAACATGGGCGGTGAAGGCAAGCGGATTTTTATTGTTGAAGACGAACAGATAGCGTTAATGGTCTTGCAGGCTTGCCTTGCGCGGCTCGGGCATCAGGTCGTCGGGCATGCCGCTTCGGGAGGCGAGGCTTTGAAGCGGATCAAGGCCGCCAAACCGGACCTGATCATGTCGGATATCAAGCTGGAAGGCGATATGGACGGCATTGATCTTGCCGACGCCGTTCATAACCAGTACGGAATTCCCGTTATTTTTGTTACCGGTTATTCGGATAAAAAAGTATTGAACCGCGTCAAGGCCAGCAGCGCCTGCGGTTTCATCCTTAAACCGTTCTCGGACGATGAATTACAGGCGACCATTGACCTGGGGCTGCACGAATATGACCTGGAAATCAAATTAAATCAGGCCTTGAACGCGATCAAGCAGAGCGAGGAACACTACCGCAGCCTGTTTGACGATGCGCCCGTCGGTTATCATGAAATTGATCTCAAGGGCAACCTGGCGCGGGTCAACCGGACCGAGCTGAAAATGCTCGGATATACCGAGTCGGAAATGATCGGCCGGCCGGTGTGGGATTTCGTGGAAGAGCATGAGACGGTCCGCGAGGCCGTGATGGGAAAGTTAGGCGCGGGCAAGATCAGCGCGCGCTTGTTTGAGAGAAATTACCTGCGGCGCAACGGACGTTCCATTCCGGTGCTGATCAATGATTGCCCGATCCGCGACGCCGGGGGGAAATTGCTGGGCATACGCAGCACGATCATGGATATATCGTCGTTGAAAGAGGCCGAGGCAAAAACGGCCTCTTTTTTTGCCATTACCGAAAAAAGCGTCATCGGGATTGTTGTCGCCTCTCTAACCGGGGAAGTGCGCTATTTTAACCCGGCCGCCGAGGAATTGCTCGGCCTGCGCCTTGCGATTCCGGAAAAATCCAAGTTGAAATCCGATGATATCAAGGACGCCTTGCCGGTCATTGTTGAAAAAAGCGCGGACGAAATTGACCAGGCCGAATACGCGCGCCGCATCAGGCCGGTGATTGGGCGCATCTTGAAGCGCATAGAAGATTTCAAGAACGGCAGCCGGTCCCGCGCGGCGCTGGAAAACCACGGCGAGGAGATTGAAATCGCGCTGGCCGACGGCGAATCCGGCATCGGGGAAGTGCGCGTCGCCCATACCGCCTGGGAAGGAGAACTGGCCTACCTGATCTCCATATATGACATCACCGAGCGCAAGAAAACAGAAGAAGAGCTGAAATCGCTGGACGTTCTCAAGACCGAATTCATCTCCACTGTTTCCCACGAATTACGCACGCCCTTATCCATTACCAAGGAAGGGGTCAGTCTGGTTTTGGACGGGGTCCCGGGCGCGGTTAACGAAAAACAATCCGTTATTCTGACCGCCGCCCGCAACAATATTGACCGGCTGGCGCGTATCATTGACGACCTGCTGGATATCTCCAGGATGGAATCAGGCAAGATCGGGTTTAAAAGAGAACTGATAAATATCGCGGAACTGGTAAAGTCAATCGTGGCCGGGTTTGAACTGCGCGCGAAAGAAAGGAAACTCGTATTACAGACCGATTTCTCCGCCAATGAAATCAAACTTTACGCCGACCACGACAAAATTATCCAGATTTTTACCAACCTTATCAGCAATGCCCTGAAATTTACCGAAAAGGGCGGGGTTAAAATCTCAGTCAAGGAATTGAAAGACAACGTCAAGTGCGTGGTCGCCGATACCGGCGTCGGTATTTCCGAAAACGATCTGCCCAGGGTATTCGGCAAGTTTCAACAATTCAACCGGTCGGTCGGTCCCGGCGAAAAAGGGACCGGGCTCGGCCTTTCCATTGTCAAGGGGCTGGTGGACCTGCATCAAGGCGCAATCCGGGTTGAAAGCAAACCGGGCGTCGGCTCAAAGTTCATTTTTGTTTTACCCAAGTTGCCGCCATCCAAAACAGGCGGATAACCGGCCGCGCTTGGTTTGACAAAACGCGGCTGCCGGCGGAACGCGCGTCTGCCATGCGCCGGCCGGGGCTTAATGCAACGATGCGAGGCGAGGCATAAATTGAATAAGAAAAAAATACTCTTGATTGAAGATGAACCCTGCCAGATCATGATGGTTAAATTCCGCCTGGAGGCGAATGACTTTGACTTTATCTCCGCCCCTGACGGCGAAAGAGGTTTGCAAAAAGCTTTTAATGAAAAACCGGATTTAATCCTGCTTGACATAGTTATGCCGAAAATGAACGGCTATGAGGTCTGCCGGCGTTTGCGGCGGAACCCGGCGACCAGAGACATCCCCGTTATTCTGTTCACCGCCTCGGCCGGCAATGATATCATCCAGAAATGCCCGGCCTGCGGCGCGGACGATTACATCATCAAACCCTTTGAATCGGCGGATCTGGTGGCGAAAATAAAGGCGTGGCTTAAAGAAAGAGAAAAACGCGGCTTTAAAAAATGATGTTTTTTTTCTTGCAAAAAAAACACGGGATGTTATTTATAAATCAATAACAGGATTTATGCTTTTTATGAGACAATTATTTTTGGGTTGCTGGGCCGTTCTCGGCCTTGGACTGGCGGTTATGCTGGCCGGCTGCGAGGGGGAAAAGGACGATCCGGCCGGCGTGGAAGAGTATTTCAGCGAAAATCCCTACGAGCCCGCGGAACGCGGCGATGTTTTGCTTACGATTAGTCCCGCCTCGGCCAAAATTAACATTGTCGGCCAGGAAGTCATTTTCACCGTCGCCGGCGGCGACGGCGCTTATCGCTGGTATCTCGCGAACGAAAGCAACGGCGAATTGAACTCGCACGGCGCCAACCAGTGCGCTTACAAATGCAAAAAGGTCGGCAATAATACCATCACCGTTCAGGATGAAAGCGGCCATTATGCCGCGGCGCAGATCACGCCGGAAACCGACACGATGACCGTTACGCCTTCTTCCGTTACCCTTTCCGGCGGGGCCCGGTATGTGTCGTTTTCGGTCAAGGGCGGAACGGCGCCTTATACCTGGATTGCGGGCAACGCCCAGTTGGGCACGGTTTCGTATTCAGCTTCTGCCAGTTATACCGCCGCCTATACGGCGGTTGCGAACGCCCACGGGGAAAACACCGTCACGGTCAGAGACGCCGAGGGTCGGACGGCTGTCGCGACGGTGAAGCAGCAACCATAATTTTTTCCAATGAGAAGGATTGTTTTTCTTACAACTGGTTCAATGGTCTGCGGATTGGTCATGGCCGTTTTATACCTGGCTTACGCCCAGGAAAACGGCGTTGAGCCGCAAAACGCCGGGCAGGCCGCGCAAGCGCCCGCCGGGGAAAGCCAATCCCCGTGCCCGACTGCGGAAACCGCAACCGTGAACGGCGCCGGCGGGCAAGCCTCTCTTCCAAACGCGCCGGCCGCGGCGGCTGAAGGGCAGTCTCCGGAAGCGCAGAACGGCAACGGCCGCGCCATTGAGTTGCCGGTGGGCGGCGATGTGTCGGCGGCCGGGGCGCTGGCGGGCGCGAATACGAATTTGATTTCAATTTCCCTGGACAATGTTCCGGTCCAGGACGTGGTCAACATGTTTGCCCAGATATCCGGCGCCAACATCATCACTTCCGGCTCCTTTACGAATGTTTTTGTCACGGCCAATCTCAAGAACGTGGAGTGGAAAACGGCTTTGAAGCTGGCCTTGGGTTCCGTCAATCTGGCGATGATAGAGGATCCTTCCGGTATCCTGATGGTGGTCACTTCCGAAATGTACCGGGATAAAATCCAGCAGATAGAGGAAACCAAGCCCCTCGTTACCAGGACTTTTATGCCCAAATATCTCAGCGCGGTTGACTTGATTGAGCAGATCAAGCTCTTGAAGATCCTTTCGCCGCGCGGCGCCATCATCACCAGCCAGAGCAAGGAGCAGGACAAGGTCAGTTTGAAATCCACCGGCAACGCGAGCGAGGGCGTTACCCAGAATCCGAGCATCACCACCGCCATTGTGGTCAGCGACATCAAGGAGTATGTTGACAAGGTGGAAGCCCTGATCGCGCAGCTTGACCGGCGCGAGCCGCAGGTTTTCATTGAGGCGCGCATCATTGACGTGGGCGTTTCCTACAACCAGAAGCTGGGTTTTGACTGGGGCATGCTTGAAAGGTTCGGGGTGGGGGCTTCCCTTCAGGACGCGCAGTGGAAATTTTCAGACGACCGCACCGAAACCGCATCTACCGACGCCCGCAATAATCAGTGGGACAAGCGCCAGAGGAAAGACACCTTGAAACCCCGTTATGACAAGGACGGGATGCCATACGAGGAGAGCACTACCACGTGGGAGGAATCCCCCCCTGGATCTGGAAACTGGGTCCAGAAAACCACCCTCACGCCCACGCGGGAAATTGACGATATAGTTGATGTCGGCCGGGATATTACTCTGGACCGGCGCGACAATGTGGTGGACACGTTCAGCGAGGGCAAAATGGGCGCAATGGTGCTTTCCGCCACCGACGTGGCGCTTTATTTAAGCGCGCTTAAACAGACCGGTAATGCCGACATGCTCTCGCATCCGGTGCTGATTGTCGGCAACCGGGTGGAGGCCAAAATCCATGTCGGCGAACAAACCTGGCGCATAAGCCTTAAAAAAACCAAGGACGGCACCGGCGTGAATATATCGGAAAATTATTCGGAGGACGCCGCTCCCGTTGACCTGGGGCTGAAACTCTGGGTCATTCCCGAAATAGACGTGGCGAACGAAAGCGTCCGCATGACAATTGAGCCGGAAATGACCGTCTGGGTCAAGGATATTACCACGGCCCAGGGCTCGGTTTATCCGGTGATCAGCACGCGGCGTATCTCAACCCGGGTGAATGTGCCCAGCGCGCATACGGTGGTCATCGGCGGCCTCGTTGAAAACAAAAAGAGCAAGGCTGAAAAACGCGTGCCGCTCCTGGGCGATATTCCTTTGCTTGGCCTGCTTTTCCGGCACACGGAAGACGTGGATGAAAAGAAAAATCTGCTGATCATGCTGACGCCGACAATTCTTGACGAAGATAAACCGCTCACCGGCATGGAAGCAATCGCGCAGTTGACCGTCAATAAGTTTGAGCAGGCACCCCTGCTTGCGGTTGGCAATGCAGCCACCAATCAGGCTGATGCCCAGCCGCTTGCCACCAACCTTTTCACCCCGTCATCCGGCTTTGCGCCGGCAGTGCCCGCCGATTCGCCGTCTCCTGCCGCCCCGGACTCTACCGCCGCCCCTGTTTCTCCTGTTGCCCCTGTTACGCCGGCTGCGGAGGGAAACGCGCAGCCTTCCGCCGCGCCGCCGTCTGATGCCGGGACGCATTGACATGGCAACTGTTCAGCGCAACCGCTCCCGCCGGAACAATCGTGAACCGTGATAACCGGATAACCTTGACATGCACATGAAACTTTTTCCCAAAGGCGCCCGCAATTACGCCATTCTGCTTGTCGTCCTGTTTTCCATTGCCGCTATTGCCACCTGGCAGGTTATTGATTTTACGACCGAACGCTTTTTGCTCCCGGACCAGGAGCATGTCGTGCATGGCTTCGGCCTGGCCGTCTGGGCGCTCACCATGGGGTTGATGTTTCTTTCCGGCGCGCTCGGCCTCCTTGCCATTTCCGCCACGGCCGAATGCGAAAGCCGGCACCGTATTGCGAGGATTATCAATAGGATGAATTACCTTGCGGACGGGTTGCTGGCGCTGGATTATCAGGGGCGCATTGAAGGGATAAATTCCGCCGCGCGCAATCTTTCCGCCGTTCATGTTAAAACCGGCAAACGTCTTTTTATCCGGGAGATTTTCCCTTCCTTGACGGAGGAAAATGCGGCCCGTTTGTTGCACCGCGCCAGCCCCGCGGAAATTGAAAGCGAAAGCGTTTCATCTTCCGGATTGCGGATGCTGCGTTTCCGTTCCCAGCCGGTGGAGGGGCTGATCCTGGTGCTGGTCAGCGATATCACCGAAATGCATGCCGAGCATGTCCGGCGTCAGCAGACCGCCAAACTGCAGCTGCTTGGACGCATCGCCGGGGGGGTCGCGCATGACTTTTCCAATATTTTAAGCGCAATTTCCGGCCATGCCTCCCTGATGCAGCGTTTCGGCGGAGACCAGCGCACCCTCCATGATTCTATCGGAGTCATTTTGAGTGAAACCCAGCGGGGCGTGCAGTTGTCGCGCCAACTTCTGGTTTTGAGCCGTTCCCCGGATTATGACGGGCAGTCCAGCGCCAATCTTTCCGAAAATGTCAGCGAAGCCGGAAAATTGCTCTGCGTGGCTTTGTCGTCCGCCTGGATCGTAAAAACGGAGATTGCCGGGGTTTTTCCGGTTGTGCCGCTCTCGCCGTCCCAGATTGTCCAGATTGTCCTCAATCTCGGCCTGCTCGCGGCCGATGCCCTTAAAAAACCGGGGAAAATAACAATTGAATTAAAGCCGCCGGACGACGCCTTGCGGGATGCCCGTCGCTTTGCGGCCGTTATCACCATGGTTGCGTCGGCGAATAATCAAACGTCAACGCACTCCCTTGAAACCGGCGCAATTGATACCACGGGCATTATTCCTTCGGTTGTGCGCGCGCTTGTGGAGGAAGCCGGCGGAAGGCTGGATGAGCTTTATGCCGCCGAAGGGAAAAGCGTTTATAAAATCTGTCTGCCCCGCGCTTCCCGGACGGATAACCCCGCTTTAACTCCGGTGAAATCAATAATCAAGGGATCGTTCCGCCTGAAACAGTGGCGCATTCTCCTTGTGTCCGCCGGCGAGCGCCTGGCCTGGCTTGCAAAAATGCTGGCTGATCTCGGGGCGGTTGTTGACAGGAAAACCACGGTTGAAGCCGCGTTCTCTTTCATTGATCAGGCCGTCAAGCCGGATGTTATTATTGCGGACAGAAGTTGTTTTGGCGAGGACGCCGCCGGCCTTCTCAAGGCGGTGCGTAAAATTTGCCCGGTTTCCGGCATGATAATCGTAAGCCCGCGCGCGGAAAACGAAGATTTGAGGAATGAGGATGGATTCGTTTTCCTTGAGCCCGATTCCAGCGGGGACACATGGCTGGATGCCGTTGTTAATTCAATATCGCTTGCCCCGCCTCAAAAATAGATGGTATGAATGAAGCTTGAAGGTGGTTGTCCTGATCGTTGGGATAAAACTTTTCCAGTTCTTTGGCAGCGCGTTCGTAATGGGCCAGGCATTTTTGCTTGGCCTGGGCAGCGATGGTATTGTAGG
>JAQUQV010000062.1 GCA_028715905.1 Kiritimatiellia bacterium | reverse complement strand
GGAACGCGGACGTTTGCGTGTACGAGGAATCTTCCGGCAAATGGTATATCGTGTCCCTTGACGGCATGGTGGTGGCCTGGCCGGCCCGGCACGGCGGCTACGGCTTCGCCCCCGTCAAACCCTGATTGGCCCGCAGATGGCAGACTCCCGCCTGGCGATCTTACGCGCCCGGACATTCCGGTTACTGTAATTGAATTAGGCCGCCAAAAGCGGCAACTGTATTTGATAGACGTAGGAGCCGCATCCCCATGCGGCGATTCCAAACACCAGATGCATCGCCGAACAGGGGTTCGGCTCCTACCCACGATTTTGCGCTCTTTTGCGGCAAGTTTGGAATTCGTATGCCTGAACGTTAGTATTTAGCAATCCGCAGAAAAGAATCGATAAGATTACAGGATGCTTTTTTATCCTGTAAATCCGCTATTCCTCAGTTGGTCAACTGCCTGACTTTTCTTTTCACCTCAACTTTGGCAACCCCAAAGTTGATTAAGGCGCTCTTTATATTCCATCACTTTGGCTTTCTGGCCAAAAGATTAACACGATAATCCCGTTATCCTGTCAACTCTTCTGCAGATGGCTTTCAGATTTCCTTGATTTCAAGACAGCTTGCCGGACGGCGGAATTCCGGCGGCCGGCGGCGCGCTTTTGGCGGGAAAATTAAGACGGTAAATCCGCTCCAGACCGCGCAAGGTCAGAAAGGGATCAATCGCTATGCCCAGGCCGGAGCCCACCAGCACAATGGCGGCATAACCGCCGGTGGCGCACAAGCGCGCCCCGCGCAAGCCCTTTTCGCGTTTCAGGCTTGCCGCGATTTCCCGCACCATGCCGAGGCAGCCGTACCGCAATCCGGCCAGCATGGCTTGCTTCGTGTTTTTGCCGATCAACGGCGGCTTTCCTTTCGCCGACATCGCCCCGCGAACGGAAGGAAACGGCAGGCGCGGCAGGAGCGCCGTTTTTTCGGCAAGATATCCGGCAAAAAGCATCGGACCGGGCAAAATGATGCCGCCCTCATAGAAACCGCCGGATGAAACAATGTCAAAGGTCAAGGCCGTGCCGAAATCCATGACGATAACCGGCGCGCCGTATTTTTCATGGGCCCCCGCGGCATTGGCGAGCCGGTCGGCGCCGATGCTGGCGGGATTTGGATAGTTTATTTGTATCCCCAGTTTTAATTTATGATTCAACGGCAGGACTTTTCCGCCGGAGACTTTTTCCAGTTCGTCCGACCATATCCCGCCAAGCCGCGGCACAACCGAGCATAGAACCGCCCCGTCAATCCCGTGCCGCCGCTTGCAGGCGCGCAACAGCGCGCGCACCGCCGCCCTGGTCTGCGCCCGCGAGGGAACGCGCCTTACATCCATAAACCGGCCGCCGCGCGCAAGCGCCAGATGCGTGCTCGTATTACCGATATCAACCAGAAGTATTGAAGAAGAATTCATGCCTGCCCCACCCTGCCACATATCCGCAAAACGCGCCCGTTGCGAAAAAAACGCTAACCGGTGATTTCCAGCGACAAATCGGCGGCCGGGACGGAATGGGTCAGCGCCCCCACGGAAATCGCGTCCACTCCGGCCGCGGCAATGGCGCGGATATTCCGCAGGGTAATGCCGCCGGAGGCTTCCAGTCCGGAACGGCCCGCGCAAAGCGCCGCGCATTTTTTCATCAACGGCGCCGGCATGTTATCCAGCATGATCCAGTCGGGCGCCGCCGCGAGGGCGTCCTTGAACTGCGCCATTGTTTCAACCTCCATTTCAACAGGTTTGCCGGGATTTTTCCGGCGCGCCTCATCAACCGCCTGCGCGAGCGAATAATTCCTCCGCCACAAAAAACGGTGGTTGTCCTTGATTAAAACCATGTCGTAAAGCCCGAACCTGTGGTTGGTCCCCCCGCCGCACCGGACCGCGTATTTTTCCAGGGCACGCATGTTCGGCGTTGTTTTGCGGGTATCCAGTATTTTTACCCGGTAATGCCCGGCCGCCGCGACGCACCGGGCGGTCAGGCTGGCAATGCCGGTCAAACGCTGTAAAAAATTAAGCGCGGTGCGCTCGGCGGCGAGAATGGAACGCGCCCGGCCCGTCAACACAAGAATTGATTCCCCGCGCCGCGCAATGCGCCCGTCCGGCTTCAGAATCCGGCAGGCGATATTTCCGTCAACCAGCCGGCAGACGAGCCGGACGATTTCAACCCCGGCGACAACATATTGCCGGCGCGCGACAATCGCGGCGCGGACCCGGCATTCCGCATCAATCAGCGCCTGCGAGGTAATGTCGCCCGCGCCGATATCTTCCTGCAAGGCCTGCCGGACGAAATTTTCAACCGCCGGGTCAAGCCACGGTTTGCGCATAAAAGCATGTTTATCGGCAATCATTTTCCTCCGCCTCGCCTCTCCGCTCCTTTTCCACCGCATGACCGCAGGAGAATATACTTCAATCTTGACATTTCGTCTACAATCGGTTTTATTCTTTTATAAAAGGCGGAAGGGAGCAAACATGGCCAATGAGCTTAAAGCGATTATAGAATGGATGATCAACGTTTTCCGCGAGCTGGGCGGGGCGCTTACCATTGAAGAAGCGTTGCACATCGTCATTGAAAATATCAAGAACCACTTTCCGCATCAGACCCTGGCGGTGCTTACGGCCGACGAAAACACCAGCAACCTCGTCATCAGAAATTCACGCAACTTGAGCTACTCCTATGTCAAAAATTTCAGCCGGGCCGCGCACGGCAACGTCACCGACCGTCTGCTTTTGAAGCACGACCGCGTTCTCCTGAACAATATCAACCGCGCCGGACCCGACTACGCCGAAATCAAACTTGAGCATGACTTCAATCATGCCTGTCTGGTGCCCATTGTCCAGAACCAGCGGGCAATCGGCTACCTGCACTGCGACCGCATTGACGACCCGCCCTTCACCGAAGACGATGCCCGGGAATTGCTGGCCATCGGCTATCTGATCGGGCAGCAAATCGCCCGGCACGAGCTTCTGACCCTGACGCGGAATCTGGCCAGAACTGACGAAGCCAGCAAGGCGCTCAAATACCACGCATTTCTGGAACAATACCTGCGCGAAGCGGCCCGGGCCAAAACCTACAACAACCCCCTGACGCTGATGCTTTTCGGCATTGACAATTACACGCAATACGTCGCCACCTGCGGCGTTGCCGCCGGCCACGCCCTGCTGGAAGAAGTTCACCGCCTGATCCGGAGCAATGCGCGCGAGATTGACTTTATCGGCCGCTTTGCGGCCGATAAATTCATTGTCTGTTTGGGCGGGATGAATTCGGCCGAGGCAAAAAAAACGGCCGAGAACATCCACGCCGCGATTCAAAAGCAAACCGCGCTGACTGCCAGGCAGCCGACGCTTGTCAATGGAGTGTCCATGACCTTTGCGCGCAAAGAAGACCTGAACTTTCCCGTGGAAAAAATATTCGCCCGGCTCGGCAGCGGTCTGCTCGCGGCCCGCCGGCAGGGGGCCGGCCAGATAATCGTGATAAATCCGGAGCAGAAAACGGAATAATCCGTTATGATTTTCCCGCTCCGCGCGTGGAGCGGGCGGTAAAATTATTTAAAGCACAACCGGACGACGTCGTCAAAGGCGTTCACGAAATGCGGCTTCAGGCCGCGACGGATGTGCGCCGGTAATTCGTCAAAATCGCGCTTGTTGGCGGCCGGCAGGATAAGATCGGCCACTTCGGAGCGTTTGGCGGCGATGGTTTTTTCTTTAATCCCGCCGACCGGCATGACCAAACCGGTCAGGCTCAACTCGCCGGTCATGGCCCACCTGGGCTTAACCGCCTTATTGACCGCGAGCGAATAAAGCGCGGAAGCCATGGTAACGCCGGCCGAAGGCCCGTCCTTGGGCGTGGCGCCGGAAGGCACGTGCAAATGGATAAAATTCCTGTCAAATATTTCCCGCACCGCCGGATTTTTATTCAAATGGGCGCGCACCATGGTATAGGCAATTTCCGAAGATTCCACCATGACGTTGCCCAGCTGCCCGGTTTGCTTGAAGCCGGGTTTGTCGGCCGCGACCTTGGTTGCCTCAACATAGAGCGTTTCGCCGCCCATATTGGTCCAGGCCAGCCCCATGACGACTCCCGGCCGGGGCTTCTTGAAAGGATCTTCGTCCAGAAAGATTTTTTTCCCCAGCATTTCCGGCAAATCAGCGGCGCCCACGGCGATTTTGCGCGTCTTGCCGGCCGCGATCCGGCGGGCCGCCTTGCGGCAGATGCGCTTGATATTATTTTCCACGCCGCGCACCCCCGGCTCGCGGGCATAACCGTCAATGATTTCACGCAAGGCGCCGTTGGATATTTTCAACTGCTGTGATTTAAGTCCGCCGGCCTTGAGCTGTTTGGGAATGAGGTATTTCCGGGCAATCTGCAGTTTTTCCTCAAGGATATATCCGGAAAGCTTGATGACTTCCATCCGGTCCAGGAGCGGACGCGGGATCGTATCTAGGATATTGGCGGTGCAGACAAAAAGCACGCGGGACAAATCAAAGCGCACGTCAAGGTAATGGTCCAGGAAATCCCTGTTTTGCTCGGGATCCAGCACCTCCAGCAGGGCGGAGGCCGGATCGCCCTGGAAACTCGCCCCGATTTTATCAACTTCATCAAGCATGATAAGGGGATTGGCGCTTTTGCAGAGTTTCATGGCCTGGATAAACTTACCCGGCATGGCGCCGATATAAGTGCGCCGGTGTCCCTTGATTTCCGCCTCGTCCCGCATGCCCCCCAGCGAAAAGCGGTAGAATTTGCGGCCGATACTGGCCGCGATGGAGCGGCCGACCGATGTTTTGCCCACACCCGGCGGACCGACGAAACAGATGATTGATCCGGAAACGCTGCCCTTGAGAATGCCGACGGAAAGAAACTCCAGGATGCGCTCCTTGACGTCCTCCAGGCCGTAATGATCGCGGTTCAAGACGGCCTCGGCGCGTTTCAGGTCGTAATTCTCAGGGGTGTAAACGCCCCACGGCAGGGATGTCAGCCAGTCCAGATAAGTGCGCGTTACGTTGAATTCCGGCGAAACCGGCTCAAGCATGCTGAGTTTGTTTATTTCCTCTTCAATCCTTTCCCGGGCTTCGTCCGTCAGGACCAGGGATTTGAGCCGCGCGCGGAACTGCTCCAGATCGGCCTCCTTGCCTTCCTTGGAAAGGCCAAGCTCTTTTTTAATGGCCTTGAACTGTTCGCGCAGGAAAAAATCACGCTGCTGTTTGGAAAGTTTTTCCTCTATCTGCTGGTTGATTTTGGCCTGGATTTTCGTGACATCCACCTCTTTCTTGAGAAGGATGAGCGTCTTTTCAATGCGCTGGCGGACGCTTACTGTTTCCAGTATTTCCTGCAGCTCCGCGCCGCCGGCGGTCGTCATGGCGGCCGCAAAATCGGCCAGACGGCCGGGCTCATTCAGGTTGGCGCGGGTCAGGAAAAGGTTCAATTCGTCCTTGAACAGCGGATTGAGCTTGATGAGCTCTTTTATGGAAGTGATGATGGCGATGGAATACGCCTTCAATTCCTCGTTGACCGACATTTCGGTTTCAACCAGATACCTGACCTGCGCCTTGATAACCGGCTCTTCGGCGGCGATCTTTTCTATCCGGAAACGTTCCAGAACGCCCAGCATAATCTGCAGGGGCGTTTCCGGCGCCGCCTGGTTGACGCGGATGATTTCCACGACCACCCCGACCGGATACAAGTCCTCCCCCTTGACGACGTCCTGCTCGGTCCGGCCGGCCCGCGGCCGGATCAAAACCACGCCGGCATATTTTGAATTTGACTGCAAAACCTCCTGCACCGCTTTCCGGCCGCGCGGGTCGTCAATGATCATCGGCACGATCATCCTGGGAAAAAGAGGGCGGGACGTGATGGGAATAATGGGGAGCTGGTCGGGCAGGGTTTCGCGGACAAGCACAAGGCGTTTCTCCGGCTGGGCGTTTTGCGCGTCCCTCCGCGGCAAATCACCGGCATTTTTTTGCTTGTCGGGGTTGTTGTTGTTTTCCATGGCGCAATAACCGCCGCGGCCCTCGGGCGCAGGCGGATTCAGCCGCAAAAACGGCGGGATTATTCCGATTTCCGGACCGGAAACGGCATTCTTTGCTCTGCCTTGGGCAAAGCCGGCATGGTGGTCAGGAGCATGTCGCGATTGAGGCGCAAATCCGCCAGATCCCGGTCTTCTTCCAAAATTGCGTTGATTTTCAACTGCATCTCAATCATTTCCCGGCGGTATGCCTTGATCTGCGGATTGTTCTCAAAAAGGTAAGCTTTCCTTTCCGCAATCTGTTTCTTGCATTCTTCAATCCGCGCGCTTGTTTCCATGACCTTCCGGATAAAGTCCGCGCTTATTTCCGCGGAAAAAGGCGCCGGCTTGCCCGAGCCGCCGGGCGCATTGGGGAAAAACGTTTTCCCGGCGGAAACCGGCGCAACCGCCGGTAAAGCCGGGGCGGAGGATTCCGTCCGCGTTGTTTTTTCGCCGTCCGCAAAACAAACCGCCGCGGCAAACAAAACGCAAATTACCGTTGTGACTGCGCCGTGCTTATTCATCGCTCAACCTCCCTGAATTAAATTTTATTATCCATTAAAATTGAAAAATACAATAAAGATAAAAATCCGGCAAGCCGAAAATGCGCCGCAGGGCAAGGCGGCCAGGGAAATTCCGCGCCCCCCGGCGTTACGCCGGCTTCAGCACCCGGCCGGACCGGTTGCCGGTAAAACGCCCGTCTGCAACCGCCAGTTCGCCGTTCACCAGCACCGCATTGATCCCGGCCGAGAGTTGATGGGGGTTTTCGCAGGTTGCCAGGTCTTTCACCGCGGACGGATCAAAAACGACAATATCGGCCGCATTGCCAACGGCAAGTTTTCCGCGCCCTTTGATTCCGAACGTCTCGGCAGGCAGGGAAGTCATCTTGCGGACGGCCTCGCCCAGCGGCACGGTTTTGCCGTCCAAGGCGGCG
This sequence comes from Kiritimatiellia bacterium, assembly GCA_028715905.1. Taxonomy (NCBI): domain Bacteria; kingdom Pseudomonadati; phylum Kiritimatiellota; class Kiritimatiellia; species Kiritimatiellia bacterium. Next base: position 6,238 of record JAQUQV010000062.1, on the reverse strand, counting down.
CGCAGGAATTTCGGGAAAGCGCCGTAAGCCCGCGGATGGGGATGATCGTTCGCAAAGAGGCCCTCCGGCGCGCGCAGGGAGGAATCCGTGCCGAGCATCACAAAGGGTTGGGCGAATATTTTCCACATGTTATCCTCGTTCATCCCGGCATAAAAGGCCTGGGTCTGCAGTTCATCGGCCTCCAAAATCCTGAGCGCCGCCTCGGCCGGCTCCACGGCCATTTTATCCGCAATCGCCTGAATGGAGCGGCCGCGCCATTCGGCCGCGGTGGAAGTGGCCACGATAATCCCTTCCCAGTAAGACGCGGAACGGTCTGCCGCCAACTCGTCCCGCACTTTCCCGCGCGTTTTTGTTTCGCGCAATCCCCCCAGAATGGAAACGCGGTCGTTCGCGGCCAGCCAGTCCGGCAGGAGGATATCCAGATCGGTGCATGAAAAAAGATAAGGGTAACGGTCCGCGGATACTTCCACGCCCTTCTCCCTTGCCTTTAGAATCAAGGAAATGACTTCGTCAATAAAGCGCCAGTTTTTGGATCCGGCCGTTTTCAGGTGGGAAATCTGGACCTTTACGCCCGTTTTGCGCCCGACGCCGACCGCCTCGGCGACGGCCGCCAGCACCCGGCTTTTTTCACTGCGGATATGCGTCGTATAAACTCCGCGGCGGCGCGCCACGACCGCGGCCAACTCCGCGACCTCGTTTTCGGCCGCATATTTTCCGGGCCGGTAAATCAAGCCGGTGCTCAAACCCCAGGCGCCATCGTCAAGGCTTTCTTCAAGCAAACGCTTCATTTTCCCCAGTTCCTCAACGGTGGCATAACGACCCTCGCATCCCATGACAAGCTTGCGGATGATATTGTGTCCGACCAGGGGAACCACATTCACGGCCGGACGGCTTTGATCCAGCAGGCCGAGATATTCGCGCATGCTCCGCCATTGTCCGGGAAACGACAGGCATTGCCAGTCAAACGGCAAATCCGACTTACCGGCGATCGGCGCGGCGGAAGCGCCGCAATTGCCGATGATTTCGGTAGTAACCCCTTGGTAAATCTTGCTGGGCGCGGAAGGCGCGACAAGCAGAAATGCGTCGGAATGGGAATGGGCGTCAATGAAGCCGGGACACACACAACAACCGGCGGCATTTATTGTGCGGCGGGCCGGCCGGCCGGAAAGACCGCCGAGCGCCGTAATGCGGTCGGCCTTGCCGCCGATATCGGCGGCAACCGGCCCCCGGCCGGTACCGTCAATGATTTTGCCGTCCTTGATCAACCAGTCAAACATATCGGCAATCCGCATTCAAAACGGCTTTCCAGCCGCAACCAAACCCAACCACACATGATAAAATATGCTCCGGCAGACTCGCCGTCAATTTCCGCCGCCGGACGGCTCTTTTTCATGCGGCGCGTCCTCTTCCGGAGGCAAGGCGTCCGTCCCGGACAACAGGGAGGAAACCTCCGCCTGCACGTGTTCCAGTTCGCCGAGATTGAGCATGGGATCGGTTACAATAAAAGTTTCGCCTGTTTTGCGGTGTTCATAAACGCGCACCATGGCCAGGCCGTCATTTTTACGCACTTCCTTCTCGGCGAGAATGCGCCGCCGCTCAAGCATGACGGCCAGGATAAAAATCGCGTTGCGATGGACGGGATCGTTTTTTTCAATCAGCTTCCGCAGGAGCGATTCCGCCGTCTCCTTTTTCAGCACTTCCGGCGGCGGAGGGACAACCTGAAAAGTTCCTTTCCAGACGCTGAAGGCATCCGGGGAAGGTGTTTTTTTCCAGCAATGTTCGCAACAATCGCTCCGTTCGTAGGCCGGCCCGTTCAAGCGCAGGCTGGAAATATAGATTTGTCCGTCGGCAAACGGTTTTTGACACATTTTACAGGCCTTATCCCGCGGCTTGATTTCCCATTCCTGATTAAGCATCCTTCATCACCAGCTTTCGGTACTGCCATAAATAAATCGTCCCGGAGATCACGGTCAAGACTGCGACCATAACAACAATCCAGAAAATCAGGGGATTAAAATACTGATTAAACGCCGCCAAGTCAAATTCAAGATTTCCGCCGCCGGAATTTATCACCGGCAGCAAATCGTCGCGGACGGCTTCGCCCAGGATAATGACAATGATAACAACGATCTGCCACAATGTCTTATGCTTGCCCCAGCGGCCGGGCACGACCGTCATCCCCTGGCTGGCGGCCAGCAGACGGATGCCGGTAACCATGAACTCGCGGGCCATGATGACAATAACGATCCAGGCCGGAACAATCTGGTCCTGGGCGGCAAAACAGATAAAGGCCGAACAGATCAGGACCTTGTCCGCCACCGGGTCCATCAAACGGCCGAAAAGAGTGATGGTCCCGCTGCGCCGGGCAATGAGGCCGTCCCAGAAATCCGTCAAGGCCGCCGCGCCGAAAATGACCAGGGCCGCGGTTTTGCCGAAAGACAGATCGGACAGCAGGAAAAAGGGCAGGACAAACGCCATGCCCAGGCGGGCCAGCGTGATTTGATTGGCCGTTTTCATTATTTAAAAATTAAACTGGAAAATTGAATTCTGATTTTTCCGTTAAAAGCCCCGGCCGGCGCCGGGCAATTGCATAAATTCAAATACCGCCGCAAATCGCCGCAGAATTTCCGCGGTTCTCCGCATTTTTGCGGCAAAAACATTCTTGAAACCGGCCCGGCCCCGCGTCAATTTTTAAATTCTTTCAACAGTCTCCGCGGTCAAATCGTATCCCGAAGCTTTCACATAACGCGCCGTTACAAACATCCCCGGCGCGAGCCGGCCAGTATCATCTCTCAAATAAACCGCGCTGTCAACCTCGGCCGCCTGCCGGAACGAACGCGCCAGCCAGACATGTTTTGCGCCGGGCTTGCGCCTTTCAACCAGCACTTCCTCCGTTTTGCCGACGGCATCCGTCAATTTTCCGGCAACGACTTCCTGCTGGCGGCGCATTAAAACGGTTTTTCTTTTGAGGGCAATGCGGCGGGGCACCTTGTTTTTCAGGCTGGCCGCCCGCGTGTTTTCCTCGTCCGAATAGGCAAACACGCCCAGGTGGTCAAAGCCGGTTTCAGCGGTAAAATTGAGCAAACGGCGGAAGTCGGATTCAGTTTCTCCGGGAAATCCCACCAGGCAGGTGGTACGCAGGGCGATTCCGGGGAGGGTTTGCCTGATTCTGGCAAACAATTTCCGCAAGGTGTTTTCGCCGCCGCCCCGTCTCATCAGCCTTAATATCTTCGGACTGCAGTGCTGGATCGGCAGGTCCAGATAACGGCATATCTGCCGCGTTTCGCCCATTGCCTCCATCAGATCATCGCTGACACCGGCGGGGTGTCCGTATAAAAGGCGGATCCAGAATTTTCCACCCAGCCTTCCGAGCCGGCGCAGCAAAAACGGAAGACCGGCCTTTCCATTGATGTCGCGCCCGTAAAAAGTAACATCCTGCGCAATCAGGTTGAGTTCGCGGACCCCGCGGCTCAGAAGTTCCTCCGCCTCCCGGAGAATGCCGGCGGCGGAACGCGAGCGGTATTTCCCGCGGATTTGCGGGATCGCGCAAAAAGCACACCGGTGGTCGCAGCCGTCGGCTATCTTAATATACGCATAAGGGGCGCCGGTAAAAAGAATCCGGCCGGCCGGCGGGTCAATGACGGCGCGAGGGGAAGGCGGTATTTCCAGGAAACCGCGTTCCCCGCGCAACAGGCGCCGGACAACCGAAGCGACGCGGGTTATCCGATCAATGCCGAGAAAGGCGTCCACCTCCGGCAAAAGAACCGGCAACTCTTGCCGGTAACGCTGCGGCAGGCATCCGGCAACGACGATCAACATGTCCGGTTTTTTCTTCTTCAACGCGCAGGCGTCCAGGATGGCTTCCACGGCTTCTTTTTTGGCCGCATCAATGAAAGCGCAGGTATTGACGATGAGCAGATCGCCCTTTTCCGGCGCACTGGCCAATTTAAATCCGGCCCGCATAAGATGGGAGGCCATCACCTCGGAATCCACCAGATTTTTCGCGCAGCCGAGGCTGATAAAACCAACTGACAATTGGCGCGTGGTTTTCGGATGCATGGCTGATTCAAAAGGCGCGGCGGGCGGGAAAGAAACGCGGCGGATTATTGCCCGGCCGATTGGCTTTGCCGTTCCTGTATTTGGCGGTCAAGCGCCTGCAGGGCCGCCTCGGCATTCGGACGCCATTTATTTTCCGGATGAGCGGCGATAAAATCCTCGTAAATGACGCGGGCCTCATTTAATTTTCCCGTTGCCTGCAGACAACGCGCCTTGCCGAAGAACGCCTGCGGCGCCAGGAAATGAGCGGGGTGCGCCAGCAAAAAAGCGTTAAACCCCACCAAGGCCTTTTCCATCTCGCCCCTGCCCTCGGCGCACATCACTTTTCCCATCTCGGCCGCAGTCAGCATCGGATGCCGGGGATATTTTTCAATGAATTCAACGTAGCGGCTGTCGGCGGCGGCATAGTCGCCGGATGAAAAACACGACGAGGCCAATGCCAGCAAAGCCGCCGGAGCGGCGGGCGACCGGGGATACTGCCGCGCCAGGTCTTCAAATTGTTTTGAAGTTTGCGCGACGCCCAGAAGCCGGGCGGCCTGCTCGTTGCCGCGGCTGGTTTTGAGTGTATAAAAAACAAACCCGGCCAGAATAAAAGCGGCCAAAAACAGGGCCAGATAAAGGAAAACACTTTGTTTTTTTAAAAAAAACAGCAGGCCGCGATAAGCGTGAACGAACGCGGAATGAGCGTCGCCGTCATTATTCTGGTTAAGATTTTTCATTTAATATCGTCCCTTCGTTACCCCGCGTGTTATGATTCAATGCCGGCCACGCCTTCAATGTCCTGCCGTTTGAACGTTTCATTGATGTACATGGCGATTTCCTCAAGGGCGTCTTTGGCCTGGGGACCCGTGCTGATAATTTCCAGAACGTCGCCCATAACGGCGCTGACCGACACCAACCCCAGAAGCGATTTGACGTTCAGATATTTTTTTTCCTGAAGAATGAAATTAAAACCGATGAGTTTCGCATGGTGCAGATACACTTCGCAATCGTATTTCTTCGCCATTTTGGCCAGGGTCGCCGCCGGTTGGATGTGCAACCCCTTGGCGCTCTGCAGGGTAAGCTTCGCCTGCAGGAACCCGTTGCGCTCCAGCGATTCGCGTTCGGCCCGCCAGAGATGCGCATATTTCGCGCACCATTCCTCCGCCGCGGTTGTTTTGCCAATATCGCGCTTTTCCTCCATGGAACGTAAATATTTATGTTTTTCAATTTCATGGATCTGCTCGGCGCTGTCGTAGTGCTGTTTCTCGCGCAGCCAGTTTTCGCGGCAATACTTCATAAAGTCCTCCGTGGCGGTCTCCAGCGAGACTTCCATGCCCTGCGCGAGAGACATGGCGCGTTGATGTTCCAGAATGGCCTGGAGCTCTGCCGGAGTCAGATTGATATCCTTGACATCCATACCTTGAAGGTGCTTCCCGTTTTTGCCGTCGTGCAACAGCCAAATAATGTAAGAAAATTCATTATATTTGGCAATAACAATTATCGTCAATATTGCTTTTACTTCCCGGCTTTATCGTTCATAATGTCCGGTATGTCAGCTTTTCATCAGCGCCGTTATCAACTCCCCTTTGTCCGGCCGGCGCCGGTTTTGAATATCGCCCTGATTGAGCCGGAAATACCGCCGAACACCGGCAATATCGCCCGGCTCTGCGCGGCCACCGGGACAACACTGCATCTGGTCGGGCCGACCGGCTTCAGGCTGAACAATCCCGCCCTGAGAAGGGCCGGTTTGGATTACTGGGCATCCGTTGACTTGCGCCGCCATTCCTCCCTGGAGCAATTCATGCCTGAAATATCGGGGAAACGCTTTTTCCTTTTCAGCACCGCCGGGAAAAAGACGTATACCTCCGTTTCTTACCGGCCGGGCGACTATCTTGTTTTTGGAAGCGAAAGCCGCGGTTTACCGGACGACCTTTTGGCAAACCATCCCGCCCTGACCCTCGGCATTCCGATGCAAAGCGCGCTCGTCCGCTCGCTGAACCTGGCCTCGGCGGCGGCGATTGTCCTTTACGAGGCTTTGCGCCAGATATGCTCAATGAAAGGACAAAACGGCTTTCCGGAATCTTCCGCGCAAACATCCGGCAATGGCGCCGCAAAAAGCGGATGAGCAAATGCCCGCAAATACGCACCCCTACCGGGGCCGGACAAAACAGCTTGCCGCGCAACGGATATTCTGTTATCA